>JAPOPM010000246.1 GCA_026712905.1 Deltaproteobacteria bacterium | reverse complement strand
GTAGAACACCAAAGCCACGCAAGCAGAAGTGCCGTCATCAATCGTGAAATCATCCGCCTCCTCCGGTTTCCAATACAAACCCGCTTCCCAGCCGCATCGGCGGGGAATGCGCGCTGGGAGAATATGTAGTGGCGCGAGGCCATGGGTCAAGAAATTCCCCCGGACCAGATCGTTTTATGGCATTCCCTCTCAGGCCGGGATTGCGGTCACGCACTCGCGCTCGGGTTTGACATCTACCAAACCGTTCGAAGTCGGCATGCCCTCGGCAGGATACGCATGACCGGGCACACCGCGGATTGCTCTGGCGGCGGCAAGCTCGGACTGCGTACGGTCGTGATTGACTGAACATACTCCACTTGGCCGAAAAAGAAAGTGGTCAACAAAGTCGACCGGAAGCCATCTACATTCAGCATCGGCTGATACTGAACAACCAGCTCAAGCGCTGGCTGTTCAACAACAGCCTCGCCGACGTGGCCCTCTACGCCGGTGAATACTGCCCCACGACTCTCGGCACGGTTCGCGCCGGGTTCGGGACCATCGCAAAGAAGGACTCCAACAGCAAGGCCCGCAACGTTGTCGTCCCTTCAGCCTCGGCAGCAGCATCACGTTCACCTCCTGGAGCAGATGGAGACGGCATCAGAAAAGAACCTCAGAAATTTCGCCTGGGGAGTTCCCTACAAACACGCCCCGGTTCTTCATGATCTCGAACAAGATGGTGGTGTTACTTCCAAGCGGCGCGATGCAGACCGCAGAAGAGGCCGTTCCACCAGCGATGACGATGCCGCCCTGCCCTGCGCCATCGCACTCGAGACTTACATCAAGCGTCGTGGCGACGGACGTGATGCCGCCGTTTTCGTCCGTGACCCCTGGCTCATTGCGTTCAATGATCCCAACGACCTGTTGAGCCATCCGGTTTCGCCAGATCCCTGCCCAGAGCACTCGGAGGTCGTCCTCGACGTCGTCACCAGGGTCGCGCGCGGCGTTGTGGAACCCGGGTGTCGGCCCGCTCACCGATCCGTTGAAGGCACATAACGGGTTAGGCAGCGACAACCGGATCATCGAACTCATCGTAGCCGGTTACAAGCCTTGATGCCGCCACGGGTTGATGAAATGCTGCATGAGTTGCACCAAGATCCGCCAAGGTCCCACGATACACGAATGCTGGCGCGTTGCGCCAACCGCGGCCGGTCAGAACAGCAGCGGATCCCGATGGACCGGCTCGCCGTTGACGAGGATGCGGCGGATGGCGGCCTGCCCGGTGGAGCGCGACACGGCTACTTCGACCTGGATCCCGCCGGCCGTCAGCCGCTCGTCCATTGCCTTGGCGGCCCGTTCGTCCAGATAGTACCGCTCAATGCCGTAGTAGAGACGGTCGCGACGACCGCGGTCATTGACGCCCACCCGAACCAGGCGTGCGCGCAGCACCGGGCGCTCGGGGGAGAACGGCTGCATCGCCGGGTGCAGGCCGGCGACCTCCCAAACGCCGTCCTCGGCCTTTCGCAACGCCGCATAGACTACTTGCTCCGTGGCCAGCCCGGCCTCGGCAGCGATCTTCGGGTCCGCCGTCGAGATGGAAAATCCCAACCTGAGATAGTGTCCCAGCAGGAGGTGGCGCGGGTCCGCGGGTGTAACCCGGAGAATCAGTGTTTCACCCCAGCGCAGGGCATACCCGTGCATCGCGACCATCACGCCAAGCGAGAGGGCCTGGAACAGGAAGGCGGCGGCCGCCCCCACGATGATCCGACGCTTGGTGCTCATGTCGCGCGGTCTCCGGCCCTGGCCGCGGCCCACAGGTCGAACCGGCGTATGACCACAGCCACCGCCACCAGGATCAAGCCTCCGAGGATGAGGTACAGACCGGTCTCGAGCAGCGAGCCGAAGGCGCGGGCGTAGACGTGCAGCACGTGGCCGACAAAGAGAATATAACCCGCGACGCGCCACAGGGGATCGCCGCGCAGGCCGAAGTCGATGAGCCAAAGCACCAGGATCAGGGAAAACGCCGCATGGAGCCAAAAGACCAGAGGGTGTCCGCCGGGCAAATACGGCTGGAAAACGTTGATGAGAAGGATGGCCATCATGCCCGCGGCGTCTCGGCCGGGAATATGGCCGGCGGAACACAGGAAGGCCAGCACCATGGCCGCTACCGAGACCGCCGCGACCAACAGCCAGAAGTCTCCCGCGTCGCCGAACGCACCCGTGTCGCCGCCCACGCCGGTCCACACGTAGAGCAGCACCGAGCCCGCGATCGCGGCGCCGAGTGCGTACCGTTCCATGATCGCAGAGTGGCCGGCGAGCCACGGGGCCCGTTTGGCCGACTTCGAAACTGCCGCCCCCGCCCACAACATGACCACCACGACGAGGCAGGCCACGGTGAACAGCGCGGTGCGTTCGCTGAACGCATCCTGCCTCGTGAATGAAGCGAGGTAGTGGACGTAGTAGAGCAGCGTCACCATGGCGTAGTGCGGCAGGGGCTTCCATTTCCACCGGTCACCGGTGATCACCGCCGCAATCCACAGCGCCGCGAAGATCAACGAGCCGGAATCCTGCCGCGTTTCGAATTGCAAGAGCTCGTTATGCGTCCACAGCAGGAGCGTGACGAACACCAGGTGGAGGGTCAGCTTCGATCTTGCGCCCCAAACGGTGGCGAGACCACCCGCGCACCAGAGCATAATGGCGGCGGATTCACTGTCCGAGGAGATGTGGTACATCTGCGCGATGTTGAAGACGTTGGCCCCGAAGAGGCTGGCGGCCAGGAGAAAAAGGCTTTCCGGAATCCAGCGATGGCTTTCCCTCGCCACGGCCGCGATGCCCGCGGTGTAGAGGACGGCCATGCCGCCCAGCATGATGAGAAGGCGCAGGCCGTAGTCTAGCCCGTCCCAATTCGCCCCGGCAAAGGCCACAATACCGACCACAACCAGGACGATGCCTGCGCCGAGGGCGATGGTGAAGGGTTTGTAGCGCGCCTCGTGGCGGTCGAGGTCGTCGAGGATCGCGGCCCGGCCGGTCTCGGACAGCCATCCGAGATCCACCCATCGGGACAGG
>JAPOPM010000245.1 GCA_026712905.1 Deltaproteobacteria bacterium | reverse complement strand
GTATTGGTTGAATGGGGTTACATATCGATTACGGCCCAAATGAGAATATTCCTAACATATTGATAAACAAGACGAAAGAACGACATCAATGCAGAAAAGACCCGCAGATTATGATGCGAATTAACCAGACACCACACTAGCCATGGCTGACGCGACCGACACCCTGAGCAAGCTCCCGCCCCAGAACCTGGAGGCGGAGGCGTCCATCCTGGGCGGTGTGCTGCTGGACAACGAGGCCATCAACGCCGTCATCGAGCTGGTCAATCCCGACGACCTCTACCGGGAATCGCACCGCAAGATCTTCCGCGCCATGGTGGTGTTGTGGGACCACAACGAGCCGGTGGACCTCATCACCCTGAGCGACCAACTGAAGAGCATGGGCGAGCTGGAAGCCGCCGGGGGCTCCGCCTATCTCGCGGAGCTCGCAAGCCACGTGCCCACCGCCGCCAACATCGCCTACTACGCGCGCATCGTCCGGGAAAAGGCCATCCTGCGCCACCTGATCCGCACCTCCACCGACATCGCCACCCGCGGGCTGGAAGAGCGCGGCGACGTCGACGTGTTCCTGGACGACGCGGAGCGCGCCATCTTCGACATATCGGAAAAGCGCATCAACGCGTCCTTCGTCCGCATCGGCGACGTGATGACCGACACCATCAAGCGGGTGGACGAACTCTACCACCGCAAGGAGCTGGTCACGGGCGTGGGCACGGGCTACGCGGACCTCGATCGGCTCACCGCGGGTTTTCAGCCGTCGGACCTGCTCATCGTCGCCGGCCGCCCGGGCATGGGCAAGACGGCCTTCGCCCTCAACATCGCCGTCAACGCGGCGCTCAAGGACATCGGCGTGGCCGTCTTCTCGCTGGAGATGGCCATGGAGCAACTCGTCCTGCGGATGCTCTGTGCGGAGGCGCGCGTGGACAACTCCCGGCTGCGCACCGGTTACCTCAGGGAGCATGAGTTTCCCGCCCTGGTGCAGGCGGCCGGGAGGCTGGCGGAGGCGCCGGTGTACATCGACGATACGCCGGCGGTCACGGTGCTGGAAGTGCGCGCCAAGACGCGGCGGCTGCTGCGCGACCGCAGCCGGAAGATCGGCCTGGTGGTCATCGACTACCTGCAGCTCATGCGCGGGCACCGCGACTCGCCGAACCGCGAGCAGGAGATCTCGGAGATATCGCGTTCACTCAAGGCCCTGGCCAAGGAACTGAACGTCCCCGTCATCGCCATCTCCCAGCTCAACCGCCGGGTGGAGGAACGCGGCGACAAGCGCCCGGTGATGGCGGACTTGCGCGAGTCCGGCGCCATCGAGCAGGACGCCGACGTGATCATGTTCGTGTACCGCGAGGACGCTTACGAGAAGGACCGGACGAAGCACACGGGCGTCGCCCAGATTATCATCGAAAAGCAGCGCAACGGCCCGGTGGGGACCGTGAAGCTCACCTTCCTCAACGAATATACGCGGTTCGAGGACTACTCGGGGCGCGACGACGAGCAGTACCCCGACGCCCAGGAATACTAGCCCGCGCGCACCTTCCCTTCAGACTCGTCCCAGGATCTCCTTCACCCGCGCGGCGACGTCCTCTCCACGGGTCAGGTAGCTGATCATGGCGGCGGCGTCGGCGCCGCTCTCCCACGTCTGCGCCACGTTCTCGCCGGTGATGCCGCCGATGGCGACGATGGGAAGGCGCACCCGGTTCCTCACCGACCGAAGCATGGCGGGGCCGCGGGAGGCGTAGCCGGTTTCCTTGGTGCGGGTCGGGAACATGGGACCGAAGCCGATGTAGTCGGCGCCGCCGCGCTCGGCCTCCTCGGCCTGCTCCACGCTGTGGGTGGAGATGCCGATCAAGCGGTCGCCCATGAGCGGCCGGGCGGCCTCCAGCGGCAGGTCGTCCTGTCCCAGGTGCACGCCGTCGGCGCGCGCGGCCAAGGCGATGTCCACGCGGTCGTTGACGATGAACAGGCATCCCGCCCGCTCGGTGCGTTCGCGGGCGTCGAGGGCCATGCGCAGGAACTCGCCGGCGGCGCCGTCCTTCACCCGCAACTGGAGCACCGAGGCGCCCCCCGCGAGCATGGCTTCGACCACTTCCGCCAACGGGCGGCCGCCGGTCTGGGACGTGTCCACGATGGCGTAGAGCCGTGACGGCAGCGCGGTCATGGTTCCCTCTTCACGGTGATGCCCAGGTCGGTGATCTTCTTTCGCAGCGTGTTGCGGTTGATGCCGAGCATCTGTGCGGCGCGGATCTGGTTGCCGCGGGTGGCCTTGAGGGTCATCTCGATCAACGGACGCTCCACGTGCCCCATGATCGTCGCGTGCAGCTTCTCCACGTGCGCGTCGCGCGTGCGTCTGAAGTACTCTTCCAGCCGTCCGCGGATGATCTCTTCCAGCGACAGGCTGTCGTAGTCCGGCGTCCTGGCCTGCCGGTTCGACAGCGTGAAGTCCCGCGTCGACAGGATCGGCCCCGGGGAGAGCACGGCCGCGCGGATGAGCACGTTCTCCAGCTCCCGGACGTTGCCCGGCCAGTCGTACTGCTGGAGCTCCTTGAGCGCGTCCGCGGACACCCCCGATGCGTGCGTGCCCATGTCGCTGTTCACCTTGGCGATGAAGAAGTCGATCAGCGCCGGCAGGTCGCTGCGCCGGTCCCGCAGGGGCGGGATCTCGATGGGGATGACCTTGAGGCGGAAGTAGAGATCGTCCCGGAAACGCTCTTCGTGGACGGCCTTCTCCAGGTCCCGGTTGGTGGCCGCCAGCAGCCGGGTGTCCGACCGCAGCATGTCCTTGCCGCCGACGCGCCGGTAGAAACCGTCCTGCAGCACGCGCAGGAGCTTGGTCTGCAGTTCCAGCGGGAGTTCGCCGATCTCGTCGAGGAAGAGCGTCCCCTCGTGGGCCAGCTCGAAGGTGCCCAGGCGCCTTTCCAGGGCGCCGGTGAACGCGCCCTTCTCGTGTCCGAACAGCTCGGACTCCAGCAGGTCGCGCGGGATCGCCGCGCAGTTCACCGGTACGAAGGGCTTGTTCCAGCGGGCGGAGTTGTAGTGGATGGTCTTGGCGACGAGTTCCTTGCCCGTGCCGCTCTCTCCCTCGATCAGGATGGTGGTGTCGGTCCCGGCCACCTGCCCGATGGTCTTGAAGACCTGCTGCATGGCCGCGCTGGTGCCGATCATGTTGACGCCGGGCTCGTACTTCTTCTTGACTTCCTCCTTGAGATCGCTCAGCTCGCGGCTCAGCCGGCGCCGCTCCATGGCGCGTTCCAGCACCACCATCAGGACGTCCAGGTCGAACGGCTTGGTGAGGTAGTCGAAGGCGCCCGCCTTCATGGCGTCGATGGCGTTGCGCATGGTGTTCTGCGCGGTCATGACGATGACGGGCGTCTGCAGGCCGGCCTCCCGGGCGGCATCCAGGAGTGTCAGCCCCTCCATGTCCGGGAGGTGGATGTCCACCAGGGCGGCATCGAAGGCGGACTCGTCCAGCAGCCGCCGCGCCTCTTGTCCGGTGGCGCAGGCCGCCACCCAGTAACCCTGCCTCTCCAGCGCCTTGCGCAGCACGCGGCTCAGGGATTCCTCGTCTTCCACCAGCAGGATGCGGCCCAGTTCCATGGCATTCAATCCTGTTGCGCGGGCAGCGAGACCTTGAACACCGACCCCTCGCCCACCCGGCTCTCCACGCCCAAGCGGCCGCCGTGCTCCTTGACGGTGGTGTCGCAAATGGCCAGTCCCAGACCGGTGCCGCGGCGCTTGCGCGTGAAGAAAGGCGAGAAGACGTGGGGCAGGTCCGCCTCGTCGATGCCGGTGCCCTGGTCGCTGATGTCCACCCTGACGAACTTGGTGCTGGCCGCTTGTCCCGTGCGCATCAGGAACTCCGTCTCCATGTGCGTGGCCACCGTCAGGCAGCCGCCGGCGTTCATGGCCTGCAGCGCGTTCTTCACGAGGTTCAGGAAGACCTGGATAAGCCGGTCCCGGTCGCCCGCCACCGGCGGCAGGCTGGGGTCGAAGGAGCGCTGGACGCTGACCCCGGCGGCGGTCGCGGCGGGTGCTTCCAGCCGCAGCACGTGCTCCAGCAGCTCGTGCACGTTCAGCGGTTCCAGGTGCAGACCCGCGGGCCGCGCGAGGTCGAGAAGCTGATCCAGCAGTTGATTGACGCGCTCCACTTCCCGGATCATGATGTCGGTGTTTTCCACGAGCGACGCGTCGTGCGCCACCTCGGCGCGGATCAGTTGCGCCGCGCCCTTGATCCCGCCAAGCGGGTTCTTGACCTCGTGGGCCAGGGCGGCGGCCACCTTGCCCAGCAGGGCGAGCCGGTCCGATCGCCTGAGGTCCTCCTCCATCGCCTGCCTCAGGGTGCGGTCGCGCAGCAGCAGCACGCTGCCGGAGACCTGTCCGCGACGGTCCCTGAGCGGCGATACGAGAGCGCTCACCGGCACCTTCCCGCGCCGCGGCTTGACGAAGTCGGTTTCCGCACGGCTGGTGCCTTCTTCGGGCCCGAGGCTGTTGTCGATCATGTTCACGAGCCACCCGTTGGCGCGGAAAAGGTCGCGCGCGTCGCGCGCCAGCAGGCTGCGCGCGGAGCGTCCCGTGAGGGTCTCGGCCGCCTGGTTGACGAACGATACGGCGCGCGCGCAATCCACGACCATCACGGCGTCCTCGAGGCTGGTGAGCACATCCTGCCACGAGACCTCTGCCGTCAGGTCACCGGCATGGGGCGCGGTGGGCATGAGCCGAGAATTCTGCATGGACGGTTTCAGACAGGGGATGATAACCGGAGTCCGGGCGGGTTTCAAACCGCTCACGCGCGCATCCGGCCATGGGGCGAACGATAATCCTGGCTTGCATTCGGCCGTGTCAGTGTGTACAAGTTGAACATCGGTGGGCAGCTTGCCCGCTTTTTTATTTGCGGCGATTGTTTGGGTGCCGATGACGACGCGCGAGACATTGGAGCGCCTCTGGGAGTTCGTCGAGCCGCTGGCCGCCGACCAGGGTCTGGAGGTAGTGGAGATCGAGTTGAGGCATGAAGGGAGAGCGGGGCGCGTGCTGCGGGTCTACCTCGACTTGGTGGAGAAACAGGACGAGACGGAGGCACCCGGCCTCGACGAGCTGAGCCGGGTGAGCCGCGAGCTCAGCGACCTGCTGGACGTCTACGACGTCGTGGAGGGCGCGTACACGCTGGAGATATCGTCCCCCGGTGTCAATCGTCCCCTGCGCAAGCCCGAACATTTCGCGCGCTTCGTGGGACAAAGGGTCCGGCTCCAGACCGAGGAGATGATCGGCGGCCGGAAAAAGTTTCTGGGACCGCTGCACGGCGCCGCCGGGGACGGCGTCGTGGTGCTGCAGGACGGGCGGGAGGTCTTTATTCCGTTCGGCCTGATCGTCAAGGCGAACGTCGAGTACGAGTGGGTGTCAACCTGACGCAGCCCCGACTGGGGGAGAATGATGCAGCAGGATCTAAACCGGGTCATCGAACAGGTAACCAAGGAAAAGGGCATCGACAGGGAGATCCTCGTCGATGCCATCGAGTCGGCCATGGTGTCGGCGGCCAAGAAGACGTTCGGGGCCGATCGCACCTTCGAGGCTCAGTACAACCCCGACATCGGTGAGATCGAACTGTTCGAGGCCAAGATCGTGGTGGACGACGTCGCCGACCCCGAAACCGAAATCGAACTGGATGAAGCGCGCGAGTCGCTGGATCCGGACGTGGAGCTGGGCGATGAACTGCTGATGAAGATCGACTCCCAGGTGTTCGGCCGGATCGCGGCGCAGGCGGCCAAGCAGAACATCGTCCAACGGGTGCGGGACGTCGAACGCGAGATCATCTACAACGAGTTCAAGGACCGTCAAGGCGAGTTGGTGCACGGCATCGTGCAGCGCTTCGAGAAGAACAACCTGATCGTCAATCTCGGCAGGACCAACGCGATCTTGCCGGAGAAGGAACAGGTGCCGCGCGAGCGCTACCGGCAGGGCGACCGCATCCGCGCCTATATCGTGAGCGTCGAGATGACCAGCCGCGGCCCCCAGATTGTCCTTTCGCGCACTCACCCGGGTATGCTCATCAAGCTGTTCGAGCAGGAAGTACCCGAGATTTACGAAGGCATCGTCGAGGTCAAGGGCGCGGCGCGAGAGCCGGGCGGACGCGCGAAGATCGCCGTGGTCTCCAACGATGCGGACGTGGACCCGGTGGGCGCGTGCGTGGGCATGAAGGGGACCCGGGTGCAGTCGGTGGTGCAGGAGCTGCGCGGCGAGAAGATCGACATCGTGCACTGGATTCCGGAGCAGGCCGAGTACGTCTGCCGGGCGCTCGCTCCCGCCAAGGTTACCAAGATCTTCCTCGACGACGACGCCCACAGCATGGAGGTGATCGTCCCGGACGAGCAGCTCTCACTGGCCATCGGACGAAAGGGCCAGAACGTCCGGCTGGCTTCCCGGCTCACCGGGTGGGGCATCGACGCGCGCAGCGAGTCGGAGGCGGAAGAGGAAAGCCGGCAGGCGCGGCAGTCGCTGTCGGGGGTGCCGGGCATCAGCGAGGTGATGGCGGAGTTGCTCTACCAGTCGGGATTCAAGTCGGCCGAGGACTTGGCGGAGGCCGATTCCTCCACCATCCATGAGATCACCGGCATCGAGCTGGAAAAGGCGGCCGTCATTCTGGAAGCCGGCGCGAGGCACGTGGAGGAACTGCGGGAGCAGGCGGCGCGAGAGGCGGAGGAGGCCGCGCGCGCGGCCGAGGCGGCCGAGGAGACGAGTGAAGAGGAACCCGAGGCGCCCGCGGATGCGGCCGCGGACGGCGAAGGGAAGGGCGAAACGGCGCCGCAGGACGCCGAACCGGCGGAGACGCCGGAGCAGAGGGCCGAACATACGGAATGAGCGCCCGTACGCCGGTGCGGACCTGTCTGGGTTGCGGTCAGCGCGACGCCAAGACCGCCATGCGTCGGGTCGCGATCACGGAGCACGGTTTGGAACCCGAGGAAGTCCGGGGACGAGGAGGCTATCTGCACAACCGCGAGGATTGTTGGCGAGCTTTCCTGAAACGGAAGAGCCTGTACCGGGCTTTTCGTCGCGATCTGCCCCGCGGGGATCGTGAGGATCTGGTGGAAAGGCTTCGCGCTCAATGGGGTGGGAAATGAGCAAACTGAGAGTGCATCAACTGGCCAAGCAGCTCGAAATGGAGCCGAAGGATCTTATCGCCCTGCTCGACAAGATCCGGGTGCGCGGCAAGAAGCCTCAGAGCTCCCTCGACGAAGCCGAGATCGAGGCCGTCAAGGTGGCCATCGCCGCCACGGAGAAACCCAAGGTCACGGTCGGCGAGGAACGCGTGGTGGTGGATCGGACCATCACCGCGGAAGACCAGGACATGGGCGAGGTACAGGCGCACGAGAAGGTAACTGAGCGTCGCGTCCGCGCCAACGTCATCCGGCGTCGCCGAAGCACGGTCGAGCTGGTCACCCGCAAGCCCATTCACCCGGTGGCGCCTCCACCCGAGGAAGAGGAAGCGGCGGCGGACGCCGAGGCAACGCCGGTTCCCGCGGAATTCACCCCCGTCGCCCAGCCAACGATTCCCGCCGCGCGGCCTCCGGAGACGCCGTCCCAACCGGCGGCGTCTCAGGAAGCCGCGATGGGCGAGGCCCAAGAAGGCGCGGCACAGCAAGCGGAGCCGGGCGAGGTCGCCGAACAGATCGTCGCGGAAGCCGCGCCCCCGGTGGATGGTGTCGAGGAGACGCCGGCCTCGCGGGCGGCGGCGCCCGCGGATACGGCGGCCGCCGATGCGGCGGTCACCACCCCTCTCGGGGAGCCGCAGCAGCCGGCACCGGCCGAGGCCGCGGCGACCGGCGCCAACGGCGCGGCCGCGGCCGCGGTGGAGGCGGGCAAGGCCGCTCCGGACAGCGTGCCCCGGCCCGTGGGGCCGCGCATTCTCGGTCGCATCGACCTGAACCGCAAGCCGGCGCCCGCGCCCAAGCCGGCGGTTGCCGCGGGTGACGACAAACGGGGCGAACCCAAGCCGGCGGACTCCGAAGGCCAGGAAAAGGCCGGCAAGGGGGGCAAGGGCAAGAAGCGGGTCATTCGCAAGCAGGAAGTCATCGAGCTCAAGGAACGGGATTTCCGTTCGCCCCGCGGTCGGGTGCTGCGAAAGAAGCGTGCCCTGCCGGGGAAAGAACAGCGCAAGACCGAGATCACCGTGCCCAAGGCCAGCAAGCGAGTGGTGCGCATGGCCGAGGTGGTCACGGTGGGCGACATGGGCCGGTCCATGGGCGTCAAGGCGGGAGAGGTCATCAAGAAGCTGATGGGCCTGGGCATGATGGCCACCATCAACCAGGTGCTCGACTTCGATACGGCGACCCTCGTGGCCAATGAGTTCGACTACCAGGTCGAGAACGTGGCGTTCGACGTGGAGACCGCGCTTCAGGGCCAACATGAGGTAGCGGAGCCCGAAGAGGCGCTGGAGCCGCGGCCGCCGGTGGTCACGATCATGGGACACGTCGATCACGGCAAGACCTCGCTGCTCGACGCCATCCGCAGCACCCACGTCACCGACGCGGAGGCCGGCGGGATCACACAGCACATCGGCGCGTACCACGTCCGGGTGGAAGGGCGGGGCGTGACTTTCCTCGACACCCCCGGACACGAAGCCTTCACCGCCATGCGGGCGCGTGGGGCGAAGGTCACGGACATCGTGGTGCTGGTGGTGGCGGCCGACGACGGCGTCATGCCCCAGACCATCGAGGCGGTGGATCACGCGCGCGCGGCCGAGGTGCCGATCATCGTGGCGGTGAACAAGATCGACCGTCCCGACGCCGACCCCGAGCGGGTGCAGCGCGGCCTCTCCGACCACGGTCTGGTGCCCGAGAGCTGGGGCGGAGACACGATCTTCGTGCCGGTGTCCGCCGTAACCCGTGAAGGGATCCCGAGCCTGCTGGAGATGCTGTTGCTCCAGGCGGACCTGCTGGAGTTCAAGGCCAACCCCAACAAGCTGGCGCGGGGCGCCGTGGTGGAGGCCAAGCTGGAGCGGGGGCGCGGTCCGGTTTCCACGGTGTTGGTGCAGGAAGGGACTCTGAAGGTGGGCGATCCCATCTTCGCCGGACCCCATCACGGCAAGGTTCGCGCCATGATCGACGACCAGGGACGGAAGGTGGACCAGGCGACGCCGTCCATCCCGGTGGAGATCCTCGGACTGCAGGGCGTGCCGCAGGCCGGCGAGGCGTTCTCGGCCCTCACGGACGAGGCCACGGCCCGGCAGTTGGCCGAATACCGGGAAGATCAGCAGCGCGAGGCGGAGCTGGCCAAGACCAGCAAGGTCTCCCTGGAGGAGTTCTACGACCAGATCAGGGCGAGCGAGGTCAAGGAACTGCGCGTGGTGCTCAAGGGCGACGTCCACGGTTCGGTGGAAGCCCTCGGCGATGCGCTCACCCGGATATCCACGGACGAAGTCAAGATCCGCGCAATACACGGGTCGGTGGGCGGCATCACCGAAAGCGACGTGTTGCTGGCCAGTGCATCCAACGCCATCGTCATCGGTTTCAATGTCCGGCCCGAGCCCAAGGCCACGGGCCTGGCGGTACAGCAGGGAGTGGACTTGCGCCTCTACACCATCATCTACGAGGTGCTCGACGACATTCGCTCGGCCATGGAAGGGATGCTGGAGCCGGTGTACCGCGAGGAGTTCCACGCGCGCATACAGGTTCGCGAAGTGTTCAACATCCGCGGTGTCGGCACCATTGCGGGCTGCGCGGTTAGCGACGGCAAGATCCAGCGTTCCAGCATGATCCGTCTCCTGCGCGACCAGGTGGTGGTGCACGAGGGTCGGCTGGCAAGCCTCAAACGCTTCAAGGACGACGTGCGCGAAGTGGGCACGGGTTACGAATGCGGCATCGCCATCGACGGTTACCATGACGTCAAGGTCGGCGACGTTATCGAAGGTTTCGAGAAGATCCCTGTCACTCGCGCGCAATTGCGGGCCGATGGCGGTGGCGCCGCCCAGCTTTCCGCGGACCGGTAGCTCGGCACGGCGAAGTGGCTGAGAGGCCGGCGGCATGGTGATCGGCGTCCTCAAGCTGGTGCTGATCCTGCCGGAGAACCATTCCCTCAAGGGGAAACGCTCCGTGCTGCGCAAGATTCAAGCGCGCGTCTCCAACCGGTTCAATGTTTCCACGACGGAGTGCGGCGACCAGGACCTGTGGCAGCGGGCGTTGCTGGGATTCGCGGCCGCGGGCAGCAATCCGCGAATCGTGGAAGCCACGCTTCGTGAAGTGATGGAGTTTGTGCACCGCATGGGTCTGGCGGAACTGGGCGAGTCGGAACTCCGCGTACTGCACGAATAGGCGGGGACGCTCCAGCCACGGCACTTCCGGCAGAACCGATACGAATACGTCATTCCCGCGGAAGCGGGAATCCAGGTGGGGAGCGGGGGAGTGGCTAGAAATCGTCAAAACACAGGCATTCCGCGTTCGCAGCGCGTAGGCGACTTGCTGATCGAGTTCGTTTCACGGCTGTTGTCGCGCTCGCTTAACGATCCGCGGCTCGCTTCGGTGACGCTGACCGGGACGGACGTGCGTCCCGACCTCAAGCACGCCACTCTCTACTTCACGGTGCGCGACGGTGAAGCTTCCGGGAACGACGCGCTTCTGGGCCTGCGCGCGGCCACGGGGTTCATCCGAAATCGGATCGCCGCCGACCTCGATCTGCGCTTCGTACCCGACCTCGAGTTCGTCCATGACGAGGCCCCGGACCGTGCCCGGCGCATCGAGGACCTTCTCGGCCAGGTCCGGTCCAAGGCCTGATCGGCAGAACTCCACGAGACAACATGCATCTGGTCACGAGCGGCATCCTGCTGGTGGACAAGCCGGAGGGCCCATCCTCGGCTCGGGTGGTGGCCACGGCCAAGCGCATCACGGGCGCGCGCAAGGTCGGGCACCTGGGCACGCTGGATCCGTTCGCTTCCGGGCTCCTGCCGCTGGCGGTCAACGAAGGGACCAAGGTCGCGCAGCACTTCCTGGACGCGGACAAGGGTTACACCGGCGCCATCGCGCTCGGCGCCGAGACCGATACACAGGACCGCACCGGCGAGGTGCGGGTGCGGCGCGACGTCCCGCGGCTGGGTCGGCCGGAACTCGAGGCACTGCGCCGGGAGTTCAGTGGCAGCCTGCGCCAGGTACCGCCCATGTATTCGGCGCTCAGGCAGGACGGAACCCGGCTCTACGAACTCGCGCGCAAGGGCGTCGAAGTGGGACGGGAGGCGCGCGACATCCGGGTGGAGATCACGCGTCTGGAGCAAGCGGCGCCGGCGGAACTGGAGTTCGATCTGACCTGTTCCAAGGGCACCTACGTGCGCACCCTGGCCGCCGACATCGGCAGCGCCCTGGGTTGCGGCGGCCACCTGAGCCGCCTGCGGCGGGTGACGTCCGGTCCGTTTCACATCGGCGACGCCGTCACGCTGGACGCTCTGACGGAGCTTTCGGATGCCGGTGCCGTCCCGCTGGTGCCGCTGAACCAGGCCTTGGGCCACCTGCGCGGCGCCGTCGTGGACGGGGCCGCGGCCGACGGGCTCAGGCGCGGTCTCCAGGGCGCCCTGGCCGGCATCGGGATGCCCGACCCCGGCGAGACCACCCGCCGGGTGGTGGATCAGGACGGCGAACTCGTGGCGCTGATCGGCTGGGAAGCGATGGTGCGAAGGTGGCAGATCCTGCGGGTCCTCAACCGCTCCGGATGAGCGCGGCCGCCGTCCGGCGCGGCTTTTGCAAGTGCGCGGCCGGTATGCTAAAAAGCAAATCAAATCAAAAGACAGGAGAAAGAAAAGGGTACAGATGGAATCAGCTCGGGAGCAGACCAGCGAGACGATCAGGCAATTCAGACTCCACGATTCGGACACCGGTTCGCCTGAAGTGCAGGTGGCGATTCACAGCCACCGCATCACCTACCTGACAGAGCATCTGAGAACACACAAGAAGGACCATCACACGCGGATGGGCCTGCTCAGGCTCGTCGGCAAAAGGCGGCGGCTTCTGGATTATCTCAAGAAACAGGATGTTCAGAGGTACCAGACCTTGATCCAGCGGCTGGGTATCCGTCGATAGGTACCCGGCCGTTGTCGTCCCTTCCCGCGTTCTTCTCTTCAGCCTCCACTGCCCCCGAGGGTACACTTATGCAAACAAAGATCGAGTTGGATTATTGCGGTCGACCTCTATGTGTCGACGTCGGCAAGGTCGCCCTGCAGGCCGACGGCGCCGCGTTGGTGCGTTTCGGCGAGACTGTTGTCCTCGCCACCGCCGTGGCGTCCAAGGACATCCGCGAGGAGATCGACTTCTTCCCGCTCACTGTCGATTACCAGGAAAAGACCTTTGCCGCCGGGCGTATTCCCGGCGGTTTTTTCAAGCGCGAGGGACGCCCCTCGGAGAAGGAAATCCTCAACTGCCGCCTCATCGACCGGTCCATCCGGCCGCTGTTCGCCGGCGGTCTCAAGGCGGAGACGCAGATCATCGTCACGGTGCTGTCCGCGGACGGCGAGAACGACACCGACGCGGTTTCCATGTTCGCCGCGTCGCTGGCCATCGAAATATCCGACATCCCGTTCAACGGCCCTCTGGCCGGGGTCCGCGTGGGCCGCATGGACGGCGAGTGGGTCATGAATCCGATCCAGAGCCAGATTGCGGATTGCGACGTCAATATCTTCCTCTCGGGTACCCGGGACGGCATCCTGATGGTGGAGGGGGGCGCGTCGGTCGTGCCCGAGGAGGGCGTGCTGGACGCGCTCTTCCAGGGCCACCAGGCGATCCAGCCGCTCATCGACCTGCAGGAGAAGCTCCGGGAACAGCTCGGCAAGCCCAAGCGGGTGGCTCCCCAGGAAGAGAAGGACGAGACCTTGACCGCCTGGGTACGGGAGCGCGCTCAGGAGAAGGTCAAGGAGGCGGTGTGCATCGCCGACAAGAAGCAGCGCAATTCCCGCGTGGACGAAGTGGGCAGCGAAGTCATGGCCGCGGGCGGGGAAGAGTTTCCCGGGCGCGAACGGGAGATCAAGGGCGCCTTCCGGGCCCTGGAGAAGTCCCAGCTCCGCGACCTGGTGGTGCAGCGCAAGCGCATCGACGGCCGCGGCCTCAAGGACGTGCGCCCCATTACCTGTGACGTGAACCTCCTGCCGCGCACCCACGGCTCGGCCCTCTTCACCCGCGGCGAGACCCAGGCGCTGGTGGTGGCTACCCTCGGCACGTCCTCCGACGCGCAGCGCGTCGACGCCCTCACCGGCGAGCAGTTCAAGAAGTTCATGCTGCATTACAACTTCCCTCCCTACAGCACCGGCGAGGTGAAGTTCCTGCGCAGCCCGGGCCGGCGTGAGATCGGCCACGGCGCGCTGGCCGAACGCGCGCTGGTGCCCGTTCTTCCCGAGGAGGACGCATTCCCCTACACCTTGCGCGTGGTCTCCGAGATCCTCGCATCCAACGGGTCCAGTTCCATGGCGAGCGTCTGCGGCGGCTCCCTGTCGCTCATGGACGCCGGCGTTCCCATCAAGGCGCCGGTGGCGGGTATCGCCATGGGCCTCATCAAGGAAGGCGACGAGGTGCGGGTGCTGACCGACATCCTCGGCGACGAGGACCATCTCGGCGACATGGACTTCAAGGTGGCCGGCACCCGGGAAGGCATCACCGCGCTGCAGATGGACATCAAGATCAGCGGCGTCACCCGCGCGATCATGGAGGAGGCTCTGTACCAGGCGCGGGAAGGCCGCCTTCACATTCTCGACATCATGGACGGCACGCTGGCGGAGACGCGCGACGACGTTTCGCGCCACGCACCGCGCATCACCACCATCAAGGTGCGGCCCGAGAAGATCCGCGACATCATCGGACCGGGAGGCAAGGTCATCCGCGGCATCGTCGAGGCCACGGGCACGAAGATCGACGTGCAGGACGACGGCACCGTCACGGTGGCGTCCAGCGACGAGGCGGGCAGCCGCCGGGCGCTGGACATGATCGAGGGGATCGTCGCCGAGGTGGAGATCGGCCGCATCTACAAGGGCACGGTCCGGCGCGTGATGGACTTCGGCGCGTTCGTCGAGATCCTGCCGGGCACCGACGGACTGGTCCATATCTCGCAGATCGCCGATGACCATGTGCGGCGGGTGCGGGACGTGCTCAACGAGGGCGACGAGCTGCTCGTGAAGGTGCTGGACGTGGACCGGCAGGGCAAGATCCGTCTCAGCCGCAAGGAGGCTCTGAAGGAAGAGCAGACCTCCGACCGGGTGTAGCGGGCGGATCTTCAAGCAAGAGCGGAAATCCAAAACAGATCAGGCGGCGGCGGGCTCCAGGCCCGCCGTGCCCCCATGGCGATGGGATCGCCGAGGGTGTCTCCATCCGATGTTCCAAAAGACGATTCTGGACAACGGCGTCAGGATTCTTACCGAACAGCGCTCCGGGACCCGGGCGGTGAGTCTCGGCATCTGGGTGGAGAACGGCTCCCGCTACGAAGAGCCGCGTCAGGGGGGGTTGTCCCACTTCCTGGAGCACCTGCTGTTCAAGGGCACGAAGACGCGTAGCGCGCAACGGATCGCCGAGGAGATGGACGCCGTCGGCGGGGTGCTCAACGCCTTCACCGGCAAGGAAAACACCTGCTACTACGCCAAGGTGGTGGACGAGCACCTGCCCTTGGCCGTCGACGTCCTGAGCGACCTCTTTCTCGACTCTGTATTCGACCCGGAGGAGATCGAGCGCGAGCGCACCGTGATCCTTCAGGAGATCGCCTCGGCGGACGAGAACCCCGAGGACTTCGTCCACGACCTGTTCAGCCTCGACTACTTCGGCGACCATCCCCTGGGTCGGGCGGTGGGCGGTGAAGTGGATACCGTCTCCGCCTTCACCCGGGACGATCTCGTCGGGTTCATGGCCGAGCGCTATCTGCCCGGCCGGATCATCGTCGCCGGCGCGGGGAATCTCTCGCATGCCGAGCTGGTGGACGCGGTGGGCGGCGCCTTCGGCGCCCTCGAGGCCAAGCCGTTGCAGGCTCCGGCGGCGGCACCGAAGCCCCACTCCGGCGTGTTCCACCACGCGCGCAAGCTCGGGCAGGTGCACATCTGCCTGGGAGTGCCGGCGCTGCCGCACGGCGATCCGCGGAACTACGTGGCGCACGTCTGCAACACGCTGCTCGGGGGCGGTATGAGCTCGCGCCTGTTCCAGGAGATACGCGAGCGGCGCGGCAAGGCCTACTCGGTTTATTCGTTCCTGGCACCCTACCGGGATACCGGCTACCTCGGCGTCTACGTCGGCACCAAGGCGGAGTGGGCGCGGGAAGTCATGGATCTCGCCGTGGACGAGATGGCCAAGGTGGCCGCGGGTCAAGCGACCGAGGAGGAGCTTGGCCGGGCGCGCGAGCAACTCGTCGGGCACACCCTGCTGGGCCTCGAGTCCGCGGACTCGTGGATGACGCATATGACCCGGAGCGAGATGCACCGCGGTACGCAGATTTCCGTGGAGGAGATCACCCGCGCCGTGCGCGATGTCACCCTGGACGCAGTGACCGAACTGGCCCGGGAGCTGTTCACCCCCGGCGCCATGACCGCCACTCTGCTGGGCGACCTGGAAGGTCACAGCGTCGAAGGTGTCCAGTTCGGTGGCACGGCTCTCGAGGCCGTCGCGGTCAATCCCTGAGGAGGGGACCTTTCGAATCGTCATTCCCGCGAAAGCTTGCCCTCGACCCCGATCGGGAGCGGGAATCCAGGGGTGGGGTGAAGATTCAGGGCGCCGTCGCTCGAAGCGATTGCCGGTTGTCATGGCCGACGTCAAGGTCCAGATCAAGCGGGTGAGGGACGGCAAGGCCGCCGTTCCTTTGCCGCGTTACATGACCGAGGGTTCGGCGGGGCTGGATCTGGCCGCCGCGGTGGAAGACGAGGTCGTGCTGGCTCCATTGGAGCGGGCGCTGATACCCACCGGCTTCGCGCTGGCCCTGCCGCCGGGCTTCGAGGCGCAGCTCCGTCCCCGAAGCGGGCTGGCGCTCAAGCACGGCGTCACCCTGGTGAACAGCCCCGGTACCATTGACTCGGACTACCGCGGCGAGGTGCAACTGGCGGTGATCAACCTGGGACGGGAGCCCGCGATCATCCGCCACGGCGACCGTATCGCCCAGATGGTGGTGCAGCGCGTCCCGCGGGTGCGATTGGAAGAGGTGGACGAGCTCCCCGCATCCACCCGTGACGCCGGCGGCTTCGGGCACACCGGCGCACAAGACCCGGGAACACGCAGAACATGATCGACCGCTACACACGCCCCGAGATGGCGCGGATCTGGTCCGAGGAGAACCGCTTCGGCAAGTGGCTGGAGGTGGAGATCCTGGCCACGGAAGCGTTGGCCGAGTTGGGCAAGGTGCCCGGGGACGTGCCCGCGCGCATCCGGCGGAACGCCCGCTTCGACGTCGCGCGCATCCGCGAGATCGAACGCGAGGTGCACCATGAGCTGATCGCGTTCCTGCGCTGCCTCGCCGAGTCCATCGGCGACGACGCCCGCTTCGTGCACGTCGGCATGACCTCTTCCGACGTCATGGACACGGGGTTTTCGCTGCAGCTCAAGGACGCCAGCGCGCTCCTGCTGGAAGACGTGCGCACGTTCATGTCGGTGCTGCGGGAGCAGGCGCATCGCTACAAGGACACGCCCATGATGGGGCGCACCCACGGGATCCACGCCGAACCCATCACCTTCGGCCTCAAGCTGGCCCTGTGGCACGAAGAGATGGGCCGCAACCTGGCGCGTCTGGAGGGCGCCGTCGCCGAGGTGTGCTGCGGCATCGTCTCCGGCGCGGTCGGCACCTACGCGCAGGTGCCCCCGGAGGTGGAGGCGTACGTGTGCAAGGCCGCGGGCCTCACGCCGGACCCGGTGTCCAACCAGATCATCCAGCGCGACCGTCACGCCTACTTCTTCAGTGTCCTGGCCGTGCTCGCCAGCTCCATCGAGAAGTTCGCCGTGGAGATCCGCCACCTCCAGCGCACCGAGGTGCTGGAAGCGGAGGAACCCTTCGCCGCGACCCAGATGGGGTCGTCCGCCATGCCCCACAAGCGCAACCCGATCCTGTCGGAGAACGTTTCCGGCCTGGCGCGGCTGGTGCGTTCGTATTCGGTCTCGGCCCTGGAGAACGTCGCCCTGTGG
>JAPOPM010000244.1 GCA_026712905.1 Deltaproteobacteria bacterium | reverse complement strand
GGTCTGGTGCTCGTCCGGCCATCTCTTGTGCTCCGGGCTGGTGTAGGGGTGGATGATGTTCCTCTCACGGAACAACTGCAGCACGCCCGGGGTGCTCTCGATCCCGTCCACAAGGTATTTCTTGGCCTTGGCCTCGGCGAGAACCTTGGATGCAATATCCTTGCTCCCCGCCCGATAGACCTCGATCTTCACGTCGGGATATTTCTTGGCGAAATTCGACTGTATGGTCTTGTAGGACTTGCCGCTGAGCGACGTGTACCAGACCACCTTGCCTTCCTTCTTGGCGCCCTCGTGAAGCATCTTCTCGTAGTTCTCGGCCGAACCTGAGTAATTGGCCAGCTTCTTCAGAACGGCGCTCTGACCCCATGCACTCGATGCGCACAACAAGAGAATCGCGACTGTCCAGTGTAGTGCCTTCATACCGATGGTCCTCCTCTCGGGTTTGGCTCCAGCAGCCGTTGCACTTGCGCACGGACGGACACCCCGCCCTGCATGCAAGGCCACTTGTAGGGCACGGTACGCGCCTTGTCAAACGGATAGTAGTGCGCGAAGATGGCGCGTTCCCGGCAGTCGCAAAGGCTTGAAACGATGCTTAGAACGCGCCCCGTTTGCGTTTCGTTGACCCTGCTCGTCGTGTTCTGCCACGGCGCGCTCTTCGCCGCCTGCAAGGAGGAGAGTTTCGCCAGCCGTTTCGTCCGGCCCGCCTACGCCGCCGCGCCGGACGCTACCCTGAACTACTTCGGCCACAGCTTTTTCCAGCTCGTCACGAGCCGCGGCACGCGCGTGGTCATGGACCCGCTGGCGCCGGGCTGGTACCCCACGCCGGACGTGTCCGCGGACGCTGTCACCATCGGCAGGGAGCACCAGAACCATAACTGGATCCCCATCGTGCGCGGCCGGCCGCTGATTCTCCGGGGCCTTCGGGAGACCCCGTACGCGTACGAATGGAACCAGGTGCGCACCACCGTCAAGGACGTGCTGATCTACAGCGTGCCCATCTACGTCAGCCGTCCCGACGGCGACCTCTTCAAGGGCGCGGCCTTCGTCTACGATCTCGGCCGGCTGTGCGTCGCGCACCTGGGAGACCTTGCCCACCGGCTCACGGCCAAGCAACTGAAGCAATTCGGCAAGGTGGACGTGGCGCTGGTGCCCATCGGCGGCCGTACCACCATGGGGCCCTGGACGGCCCGCGGCGTGGTTGAACAGCTCAAGCCGAAGATCGCGATTCCCATGCACTACCGCGACGATCTCGAACGTGTGCGCATCTTCACGGAGGGCTTCCCCACGCGCACCGTGCCGGAGGGCACCCTGATCATCAGCAAGGGGGCGCTGCCGCGCAAGACCGAGATCGTCGTGATGGGCTATCGCGGGGGGCCGTTCTGAGATTTTTCGTTTGACTGCGTAGTTGTTCCATCCTATTTTACGCGAATTCGTCGGGCGGCGCCTTGGTGGTCAACGGTCACCAGTGCGCCACGGAACAACCAACTCAGGAGGTTTTCATGAGAAGCTTGAGACTCAAGGGGTTGCTGGTGGCGGTCACGGTGGCGGCCATGGCGTGGGCGTCGGGTCCGCAACGGGCAACCGCGGCCGAGATGCCGTCGAGCCTGGAGATCGGCGGCGCCAGCATTGGCGGAGCCTTCTACGTTGTGGCGGGCGGCGTGGCCAAACTGCTGGAAGACAAGATGAAGATCCCGGTCACCGCGGCGGTTACCGAGGGCTCGCGCGAGAACGTACGCCTTATCGACCGCAAGCAGATCTTCATGGGCGTCATCTCGTCGAACAACTCGTACCCGGCGTACCACGGCGTCCTGACGTTCAAGAAGAAACATCCCCTGGCCCTGGTCATGGGGCTCTACCCCAACGCCTTCACGCTTCACACGCTCCCCGGCAGTTCCGTCAACTCGTTCGCCGACCTCAAGGGGCAACGCGTGGGCGTGGGCACCGGCCGGACCTGGGACGCCTTCATGGTGCCCCTGATGAAGGCCCACGGCCTGACCTACAAGAAGGACTTCAAGCCCGTGTACGCGGGAATGAGCGACCTCTACACGCAGCTCGGCGACGGCAACATCGTCGCCATGCCGACCATGGTCTCCGGGCTGAGCCCGATCCCCGCGGCGTTGCGCCTGCACGCCGAGAAGGGCGCGCGGTACCTGCCGCCGGAGCCTCAGGCGGTGGAGAAGATGGTCAAGCAGTTCCCGTACATGACGCGGCAAACCATTCCCGCGAACACGCCCACCTTCGAGAAGGCCGTGGAGACCTTCGACATCGGCGGTCCCTTTCTCACGGTCCGCGCGGACGCCGACGAGGAGCTGGTCTACCGGGTTCTCAAGATGATTCACGGGAACCTGGACAGGCTGGCGGAGGACGTGCGCTACTTCAAGTACGCACAGATCAACCCGGCGGTGCTGACCAGCCAGATCGGGGTCCCCTATCATCCGGGAGCCGTGCGCTACTGGAAGGAAGCCGGCCTCTGGAAAGAGTAGGACGGGAGCGGTGATGTATTGGAAGGAGGCAGGGCTCTGGAAGCCATAGGCCGGATCATCACCCGGCTGCTGGCGATCGGACTGTCGGCGTACGCCGTATGGAACGCCTTCAGTCCGTTGCCTCCCCTTCAGGAACGCAGCCTCTTCCTGCTCGTTCTGTTCGCCCTGGTTTTCCTGACGCAGGCGACGGGACGCGAGAGCCGCCTCCAGGTGGCGGTGGACCTCTTCTGGCTGGCGCTCAGTATGGCGACCTTCGGCTACGTGTTCATCGAGCACGAGGAGATCGCCTTCAAGTCGGGACTGGTTACCCAGACCGACCTGGTGCTGGGAGTGATCTGTGTCATCGTTGTGCTCGAGGCCACCCGGCGCATCGTCGGCATGGCGCTGGTCATCACCGCGGCGGTGTTCCTGGTGTACGTCTTCTACGGCCAGCACCTGCCGCGGTGGGTGGGGGGACACGGCGGCTTTGACCTGGACCGCATCGTCACCACCGTCTACCTGTCCGGCAACGGCGTCTTCGGGGTCGCCACCTACATTACCTTCAAGTTCGTGTTCCTGTTCGTGATGTTCGGCAAGCTGCTGGAAGCCACCGGGGCGCTGGCGTTCATCATGGAGTTCACCCGTTCCCTGGTGGGAAGATACCGCGGCGGCCCGGCCATGATGGCCGTGGTTTCCAGCGGCATGATGGGATCGGTGAGCGGCAGCGCGGTGGCCAACGTGATGGTCACGGGCTCCATCACCATCCCGCTCATGAAACGCGTGGGCTTCCAGCCCCACGTGGCCGGAGCGGTGGAGGCGGCCGCGTCCACCGGCGGCCAGTTCATGCCGCCGGTGATGGGGGCCGCGGCGTTCCTGATGATGCAGTTCCTGGCGGTGGACTATCTCCAGATCGTCAAGGCCGCCCTCATCCCGGCGGTGTTGTACTTCATCGGCGTGCTGGCGGGCGTCTACTTCTACGCGCTGCGCTCCGGGCTGACGGGGTTGCCGAAGAGTGAGCTGACCAGTATCCGGGAAGTCGTGCGCGAGCCCCAGGGGCTGACGTTCATCGCCGGCATCGGCCTGCTCATCGTGCTGCTGCTCCTGCGCATGTCACCCGTCCAGGCGGTGCTGCGGGCGATGACCGTCATCGCGGTGCTGGGGGTGGGCATCGCCGCGATTTCCATGTTTCTCCGGGACCGGGGCGGGTTCGCGAAAGCCGCCCCCGCCGGAGCCTGGAGCGCTGTCAAGAAGGGCATCGAGGTATTCGAGGGCACCGGCCGGGACTTCGTCACCCTCGGCACCGCGGTGGCATGCGTCGGCATCATCATGGGCACCATCCTGATGACCGGTCTGGCCACGCGCTTCTCGGGCCTCGTCATCGGCATGGCGGGCGGGGACCTCACGCTGATCCTGATCCTCACCATGTTCGCCTCCATGATCCTGGGCATGGGGCTGCCCACCAGCATCGCGTACATCATTCTCGCGCTGATGGTGGCGCCGGTGCTGATCAAGGTCGGCGTGTGGCCCATGGCCGCGCACTTGTTCATCTTTTTCTCCGGCATGCTGTCCATGGTAACGCCGCCCGTGGCCCTTGCCGCCTACGCCGGGGCTACCGTCGCGGGCAGCGACTTCTGGCGCACGAGTCTTTTCGCGGGGCTGATTTCGTTGCCGGTGTATATCCTCCCCTACGCCTTCGTCTTCGGCACGCCGTTGCTGATGCGGGGCCACCCCGTGGATATCGTTCTGACCACGGCAACGGCGGCCGCGGGGGTGATCCTCAGTGCCTATGCCTTGGTCGGCGACTTCAAGGACCGGACCGAAGTGGTGGAGCGGATCGTGGTGTTCGCTGCCGCCATCATGCTCATCGCCCCGGGCACGATGAGCGACATCATCGGCGTCGTCCTGGCCGCGGCCGGCCTGGCCCGGCCGGTCGTACGGCGGATGTCCACGGCCAACGCCACGGGCTGATGGCTCCACGCCTGAACTTCGGCTTCTACGCCAACAACCGCGCTTCGGTATTCCTGCCGAACTTCTCCATGGAGGCCCTGCTGGACCTCGCCGTGGAAGCGGAGGAACTGGGGTACCACTCCGTCTGGGTCGGCGACAGCCTGCTGGCCAAGCCCCGCTACGATCCCGTCGTGACGCTCACGGCCATCGCCGCGCGCACCAAGCGCATCAAGCTGGCCACGGGCATCCTCCAGCCGCACATGCGCAACCCGGTGCTGGCGGCCCTGGAGTGGGCCACCCTGGACATCGTCTCGAACGGCCGCACCATCATGGGCGTCGGACCGGGGGCCGGGCCGCCGGACCTGCTCTCCAAGGAATGCGAGGTGGCCGGATTCGACCGCCGGGTCCGAGGCAAGGTCTTCGAGGAGTGCCTGGAGGTGCTGAAAGCGTTGTGGACGCGGGACGTCGTGGACTTCGAAGGGCGCCACTACCGCTACCGGGAGGTTTCGCTGGGATACAAGCCGGTGCAGCAGCCCCATCCCCCCATCTGGATCGCCGCCGGCCACTATAACCCGGTGAAGGTGGAGAACTATCGCTACGGACACTTCGTGGCCGCCGACGCCGGCAAGCACACCGGCCCGTTCGATCGGGTGGCGCGGCTGGGGGACGGCTGGTTGACCAACCACCTGAGCCCAACGGAGTACGCGGAGCGGTACGCGGGAATCTCCGACAGCGCCACGCGGCAATACGGCCGGCCCGCGGGCGCGGTCCATCCCGCCATGAACTGCTGGATCAACGTGGCGGCGGACCGGCGCAACGCCCGCGCCGAGGCCCGCTGGATGCTGGAGAACTACCACCGCATGCCCTTCGACGACGAGAGCGTGGACCGATGGGTGATCTGCGGCACCCCGGGGGAGTGCATCGAGCGCCTGGAGGAGTTCGTCGCCGTGGGCGTCCGCACCATGGAGTTCGTGCTCGCGTCGAAGGATCAGCCGGAACAGATGCGGCGGCTCGGGCGCGACGTCCTCCCCGCTTTCGCCGGTTGAAACTTCGGCTCGGCTTGTCGTCGTTCGGCCCCGCAACGGCCGCGCGGCTTCACGGGCGGCCGTAGGGAACCCCATCCCGTCTAAATATTAAGTCAAGGTCGGTTAAGCGAGGACGACGGTTTGAGGATGACGGAGACGCTGCCGTATCGCCTGACGTTGGAAGATGCGGAACGGGACGTGGTGCGACGAATCCGGGGCGGCGACGCGGACGCCTACCGGCTTCTGGTCGAGCGCCACCAGGCGCGCATCCACCGGCTCGTCGGCCGGTTCCTGGGACCGGACCACGGGGATGTGGACGACGTCGTCCAGGATGTGTTCGTCAAGGCGTTTTTCTCGCTGAGCAAGTTCCGGGAAGACGCGGCCTTCGGTACCTGGATCACGCGCATCGCCATCAACCGCGCCCGGGACGAGCTCAAGCGGCAATCGGGGAAGGTATCCCTGGATACGGAGCCCTCCGAGGACGCCGTCGACAGTCTGCGCGACCGGCTCGCCAGCGACGAGCAGCCGGACGACGGAGTGAACGAAGCCCGCGAGGCCGCGGTCAGCGGCGTGGTCGCCCGGACGGTGGCCCAACTCCCCGACCGGCTCCGCGTCGTCGTGACGCTGAAGGACATGGAAGGGAATTCGTACCAGGAGGTAGCCCGTATCCTGGATTGTTCCCTGGGCACGGTCAAGTCGCGCCACGCCCGGGGACGCGCGCGCCTGCGGCAGATGCTCACGCCCCATGTGGCGGAACTGTTCGGCGGCCCGCGCGACGGCCAGGGTCCAGGAGGCCAGGGAGGTGATTCGTGACCTGTGATGATTTCACGCGGTGGCTGGAATCCGCCGGCGCGAAGCTGACGGAGGATCTTCCCGAAGCACACGCGGCACACATCGGTGCGTGCGCCACATGCCGCGGAACCCTGGAGGAGGAACGGCTCTGGCGGCGTTTCTTCTCCGCCGCGCCGGCGCCGTCCCCTCAACGGCCCGCGTGGCCCGGGGTGATCGCCCGTATCCGCGAGGAAGAGAACCGGCGCGCGTCATGGAGCGACGCCCTCCTGCTGTTCAGCCGCCGGCTCGCCCCGGCCTTTGCGCTGGTGGTGGTGCTGCTCGGCGGCGTCGGTCTTTGGCGCGGCATGCTGGCGCAGCCCCTGGAGGGGACGCCCGCCACCGTCACCATGCTGGAGGGCGTATCGGGCCAGGACGTCGTGTCCGCGGACGAGCCCGACGCGGTCCTGATCGCGTGGGTGGGAGATCGGAACCCATGAAGAGAAAAGCCTTGATCGCAGTGGTGGGAGTCTTCCTGCTCGGACTCATGGGCGGTGCCGTCATCGGCAACGTGTTTCCCGTGAGAGAGCTGTGGGGCAACCCGTGGCGTCACAACCGGGAAGCCGGGAAACACTGGGACGGCAAGAAGCACGCCTCCAGCGGACGGTACTTGCGCATGCTGCAGCGAAAGCTCGATCTGTCGGAACGGCAGATGGCGGAGATCGGACCGCTGCTCGGCCAGGCCCGCCGGGACCTATACCAGGCGCGGATCCGCTCTCACGAGGATGCCGACCGCATCATCATGGAGTTCCACAAGAGAATCGTACCGTCCCTCGACGAGAGCCAGGCGGGCAGGCTGCAGGACCTCACCGACGACTTCCGTGAACGACGCGCGAAAAAGCGCGAGCGGTGGATGTCGCGGCTCGAATCGCGGCGCCGGAGCGACTAGCGCCCCCCTCCCGGCCCTCGGCAACCGCCGCGGCGGACCCGGAACCCCTGCGCGTCTAATCCTTGACATCGCGATCCGGATCGAGCCAATCACCCAACAAGGAGAACCTCAATGAAGAATCGTAAGCGCACCGCATTTCTGATGGTACCCGTGCTCCTGGCGGGCCTTTCCGGCGGCATCGCCTGGAGCCAGCAGGGCGAGGGACGCCGGGGCGACGGCCCGCGCGTGGCCCGCGCCGATGGCGACGAGGAGCGCGGCAGGCGGCACTGGCGCGGACGCGAAGGACGGCGCGGCCATGAGGGGCGGCGCGGACGCGGCGGCCAGGCCCGGATGATGAAGCGCATGACCGAGCGGTTGGAGCTCACCGACGAGCAGGTCAAGAAGATCAAGGACGTGTTCACCGACGCGCGCAAGAAGAAAATCGCTCTCCGCGCCGACGCCCGCATCGCCGGCATCGACCTGCGCCAGATGGTTTCGGGCGAGAGCGTGGACAAGGCCGAGGTCGGCGCCAAAGTGGACGCCATCGCCAAGGTCCGGGGCGACCTGCTGCGCGCGCGCACCGACGCCGTGTTGGCGGTGCGGGAGATCCTGACGCCCGAGCAGATCGCGAAGGCGGACGGTATGCTGAAGCGCCTGTTGCAGGGCCGCGGAGGCCACAAGGGCCGCGGCCGGCGCTAGTACGGCCATCGCTCTGAATGAGGAGCGGGCAGCCCTTGCGGCTGCCCGCTTTTTTGTTCGTGCCCACTTAACGGAAAGTCATTCCCGCGGAAGCGGGAATCCAGGCGGGGTGGAGCGGGGCAAACACACCGTTTCGCCCCACCCCACCCATGGATTCCCGCTTCCGCGGGAATGACGGTAAGAGGCGTACGGCGGGAAACGTCCTCCCAGGGCCAGTTGTCAAAGTGTCGACAACTTGTCTACAGTGGCAGCCATCGCACCCGAGCCCGAGCACAGCCACACTCCATGAGCACACCCGCACCTGCACCCGCCGAGGCCCCGCCCGCCTTCGCCGCGCTTAGGAACCGGGACTTCGCATTGTTCTTCGTCGGCAACATGTTGTCGATGATGGCCGACAACATCGAGCACGTCATCAGTTACGGCATCGTCTACCAGATGTTTCGCTCCGAGACCCTGCAGGGCTTCGCCGTCATCAGCCATTGGATGCCCGCCCTGTTCTTGTCGTGGTACTTCGGTGCGCTCGCGGACCGCATCGACTGCCGGCGGATCATCGAGTGGGCCCAGATCCTGTTCATCTCCGTGAGCCTCGCCTGGGCATTGCTGTTCTACACGGGCCGTCTGGAGATGTGGCACTCGGTGGTCCTGCTGATCCTGCACGGCATGGCCGGCGCGTTGTGGAACCCCGCGCGCCAGCTCATGATCTACGACGTGGTGGGGCCGGAGACGCTTCAGAGCGGCATACGGCTGCTGGCGACAGGACGGCAATTGGGGATCCTGTTCGGCCCGGCCGTGGGAGGCGCCACCCTGTGGTTGCTGAGACCCACGCTGGCACTGGTGGTCAACGCGCTCATCTATCTGCCGCTGATGATCTGGTGCCGGCTGGTCCCCTATACCGGGCACGGCTCCGGGCGGGAGGCCACGAAAGGAACCTGGGCGGACGCCCTTTCGGCGCTGTGGGGCGCCTCCAGCAATCGGGTCCTGCTGGGCATGATCCTGCTCGTGGGGTTCTACGCCTTCTTCGTGGGCAACGCGTTTCAGGCGTTGATGCCCGCGTTCGCCCTGTCGCTCGGCGCGGAGGATCTGAGCCTCGGCTACGCCGCGTTGTTCGCCGCCAACGGCGCCGGCGCGGTCACCGGCGGACTGCTGCTGGAGATACGCGGCCTGTTCAAGGCGCGCCCCACCACGGCCATCGTCCTGGCCATGCTGTGGTGCTGCGCCATGACCGCCTTTGCCGTCTCCACACAGTACGCGCTGTCGCTGGTTTTCCTGTTCCTCGCCGGCATCCTCAACCTCGCGTTCCTGTCCATGGCGCAAACGCTGGTACAACTCGAGGCGCCGGCGCACCTGCGCGGCCGCCTGATCGGGCTCTACAACATGGCCGCCCAGGGACTAAGGACCTTCAGCGGCGTGACCGTAGGCTTTGCCGGAGCGTACATCGGCATCCAGTGGTCGCTGGGGCTCAGCACGCTGGTGGTGATGGGGATCGCCGCCGTCCTGTTCGTCGTCACGGCGAGAGCAGCGAAGCCACCGACCCCCGCCGCCGGATGAACCACACACGAAAGGATTCACTCCATGTCCAAGCGAGTCAGCATCGAGCTTCCCGGCGTACCCCACAACGCTCCGATCCCCATGGGAGCGAAGGTCGGCAACGTCGTCTATTCTTCCGGCATCTCCGGGCGCGACGGTGCCACCGGTGAGATGCCCGCGGACCCGGACCGGCAGGCCGAGGTGCTGTTCGACAACATCCGCAAGTTCATGGAGCTTGCGGGCGGCAGTCCCGACGACATCGTGCGCATGACGGTCTACCTGAAAGAGGAAGAGTACCGCGACTCCATCAACAAGGCGTGGCTCAAGATGTTCCCCGACGAGCACGACCGCCCCGCCCGGCACGCCATCAAGTCCCCGGTCCGCGGGGCCGTGTTGTTCCAGATAGAAGTGGTGGCCGTGCTGTAGCGGCCGGTGGACGGGTCATGCCGCCGCCGCCGCGGGTTTGGGCTGTGCGAGGGCGTACCAGACCGTGGCCACGGTGGCGACCACCAGCAAGGGGATGCTGCTCAGGTTCACCCACTGCCAACCCAGGAAGTGCACCAGGGCGCCGGACGACAACGACACCAGGGCCACGAAGGTGTAGTTGATGAAGCTCATGGCCCCCTGTGTCTTGTTGCGCTCGGCCGGGGTGTAGGACGTGGTCAGGAGCGACGTGCCGCCGGTAAAGGCGAAGTTCCAGCCGACTCCCAGGAACAGCATGGCGAACCAGAACTCGATTACCCCGGTGCCGGCGAGCCCGATCACGACACAGATGACCTGGAGCACCACGCCGACGAGAATGATGCGTACCTCGCCGAACCGCTTGATCAGGGAGCCGGTGACGAAGCCCGGCGCGAACATGCCGATGCTGTGCCACTGGATCACCAGCGCGGTGGCCGTGAAGGAATGACCGGCCTGGGTCATGGCGATGGGCGTGGCGGTCATCAACAGGTTCATGGCCCCCTGCCCCATGGTGGCCGCCAGCGTGGCCGCCACGAAGATCGGCTGCGCCATGATGGCGGCCAGCGGACGCTGCTGCGCGGAGCGCTCACTCGGGGTGAGGTTGGGGATGTCCAGGAACAGCAGCACCAGGACGGTCAGCAGCGTCAGCGCGATTAGGAACAGGTACGAACCGAAGAACTCGCCCGACGGGATCATGAACTGACCCGCCATGGCCAGCGACGTGCCCACCACGGCGGCGATCACGCCGCCGGTCAGCACCAATGAGATGGCCTTGCTCCGGAACTCCGGAGGAGCGGTATCGGCCGCGGCGAACCGGTAGTATTGACCGAACGCGGCGAAGAAGCCGTAAATGAGGGTCCCGAGGCACAGCAGCCAGAAGTCGGCGCGCACGATGCCGATGATGACGATGCCGCCCCCGAGGGCGCCGAAGCAGGCGCCGATCATGAACCCCAGGCGCCGGCCGGTGGCGCGCATGAGCATGGAGGCCGGCATGGTGGCCAGGGCCGTGCCCACGATTACCAGCGCGGCCGGCAGTGTCGCCAAGCCCTTGTTTTCCACGATACCGTAGGCGATGAGCGGGGCGGTGGCGATCAGCAGCGTCCGGGTGGCCCCGAACAGCATCTGGCAGGTGGCCAGGATGAAGACGTTGACGCGGTTACGCTGCGGAGCGGCCATACGCCCTACCCTACAGGGCTTCCCCGGTCCTGACAATGCGGAGCGCCGGCACGCTTCCGCGAACCGCCCTTGTCAATCGAAGACGGTGGCGGAATAAGGCTCCACGTCGATGAAGGCTTCGATGACGCTGGGGCCGTCGAGGTCGAGCCCCCACTGGATCGCGGCCTTGAGCTCCTCGAGGTTCTCGGCGCCTCGGCAGGGCACGCCGAAGTAATGGGGCGGTGAGTCCACCCGGGAGCCCAACTCCACGCCGGAGAGGGGGAACTCCCGGCGCTCCTGCTTGACCTTCATGAGGCCGAGCCAGCCGTCGTTGAGGACGATGATGGGGACCGCGAGGTTGCGCCGCCGCGCCAGCGCCAGCTCTCCCGCGGTCATCTGGAAGCATCCGTCGCCCACCACGCCCACCACCGCGCGCTCCGGGTGCACCATCCTGGCGGCGTAGGCGGCGGGCATGCCGAAGCCCATGGACGACCAGCCGTTGGTGGCGAGCAGCGTCTTCGGCAGGTCCGTGCGCCACTGGGTGGCGATCTGGTGCGTGTGGGCGCCCACGTCGTAGGCCAGGATGCCGTCCCGTGGAAGGGCAGCGCGCAACGCGTCGAGCACGTGATGCGCGGCGAATCCGCTGTCGTCGGGGCGGAGCTCCCGGTCCAGACGGCTGCGGTGGTCCGCCAGTTCCTCGGCGGTCCAATCGTTGGCCACGGGCGGAAGGTCCTCCAGGCGCCGCAGGGCCTGATCCAGGTTGCCGCCGCGGTTGAAGACGAAGCGGACACGCGGGTCCACCTCCGCGGGCATCGTGCTCAGGTGGAACACCGGGGTCTCCCTCACCCACTCCTCGTAGTTGATCTCGATGGGATCGTACCCGAGCGCGACGATCAGGTCGGCGCGATCGAGGAGCCGCTGCACGTCCGTGCGGCGCGCGCGGCCGATGACCCCGCCCCAGTGGGGATGGCTCTCCGGCAGGCAGCCCTTGGCGTGGAGCGTCGAGACGAAAGGCAGGCGGTGCTCCTCGATCAAGCGAAGCAACGAGTCCGCCGCATCGGACCGGGTGAAGGTCAAGCCGGTCATGACCAGCGGCCGCCGGCTCCGGACGAGCGCCGCGGACAGGGCGGCGCGGGCCTCGTCGGCCACGTCCGCCAACGCCGGCGAGACCACCGGCGCGGGTGCCTCGGCCGCGGACGACGCCGTACCCACGTCCTCGGGAAGGTCCAGATGCACGGGGCCGGGCAACTCGGCGGTGGCCAGGGCGAGCGCCTCGGCCATCCGCTCCCCGACGTCATCCGCGCGCAGGGCGAAGGTCGCCTTGGTGAGGGGCCGGAAAAGCGCGTTGTGGTCGATGCGCATCTGTATCCTGCGCTGGAGCCACGGGCTCGGTACGTTGCAGGTAATGGCCAGCGCCGGCGCGCAGTCGAGCCAGGCGCAGCCCACCCCGGTGGTAAGGTTGGTGGCGCCGGGTCCCACGGTGGCGGCGCAGGCGCCGGGGACACCGGTAAGCTGTCCCACGGTGGTGGCCATGAAGCCGGCGGAGGTCTCGTTGGCCGTCAACACGAATTCCACGGGGCTTCGTCCCAGGGCCTCGATGAGCGGCAGCACCGGACCGCTGGGAATACCGAAGACCCAGCGGACCCCGGCCCGCTCCAGCATCCGCACGATGGTTTCGACGTTGGTCATGGTTGTCTCAGGTGCCTACCCGCACGGGGTCCAGCGCATCCTGGAGGGAGCGGATCATGGAAAGCACCGTCAGCCGTCCGGTGCGCGGGTTCTCGGTGGGCACGTTCTCGATGTGCATGGTCAGCCGGCCGAATTCGCCCTCGGCCTCCACGTCGTGACAGTTCCGCTCCAGGCCCGGCACAGCCAGGATCCGGATCCGCGTGCGGTCCGGCCCCAGCCCCGCCAGACTCACCGCCGCGGACACGTTGACGTTGGCGGGAAATGCCCGGCAGGCTTCCCGGGCGGTGCCCGAAAAGATTTCCTTGGGTTCGGTCAGCCCGGCGAGCGAGATACCGTTCTCCACCAGGTAGGGCGCACCCTCCAGCCCGTGTGGTGGCTTCCGGGTGGTGATGGTCACGTGCGCCACCTCGCCGGCGCACGCCGACTTGATGCCGTCCAGGGCGGCGATGGCGCCGGACGGAAGCAAGAGGCGGCAGCCGGTGTGCCGTGCCCGTTCGATCACCTCGGGATGATCCAGCAGCGCGCCGACGCTGATGACGAGCAGGTCCTTGCCGGCATCGAACACCTGGCGCGACAATTCCGGGACCACCGCGCCGCCGGCCGCCTCCACCACGATATCGGAGCGGGCGATGAGCTCATCGAGAGTGAGAAAGGGCACGGACGCGTCCAGGGCTCCGAGGAAATCGCGGCACGCGCTCTCGGTGCGGCTGGTCACGCACACCTCGGCGGCCAGCGCCCCCGAATCCGCCGCTCTCAACAGCCCCTTGCCGATGGCGCCGCAGCCCACGATGCCGATGGTTTTCATAGAGTGATTCCCTGCTGGCGATGCTGACTGCCGTATACCAGTACCAAGGGCGCCGTTTCAACATTGCGGCCATGCCCGGGGGCTCCCCAATGATGCCACGGTCGCACGACCCGCGGCCACGGCGGCGCGCGGCACGGCTGGAGCCAATGGTTACGGCCTCCACAATTATGTTACAGGAGCATGGCGAGGATGTTACAAAGACCTCGCGAAGTGTGGTAACGTCGCCGCTGTATTCGTGGCTCGATAAACGCTGTATTCGTGGCTCGATGAGATTCGTGGCTGGAGAATACGGACGACGCCGTCCGGCCATTTGAGCGCATCTAACAACCCTGTGCCAAGCACAACGACGGGAGGACAGCCTTATGAAACGTCTCCACTTGTCACTCGTGGCCTTCGCCATCGCCGGCTTGGTGGCGGCAACGGCCAACACGGCCTTTGCCGCGGGCAAGCTGACCCTGTACTGCAGCCCGCAGATCGAGTGGTGCCAGCTCATGGTCAAGGAGTTCGAGAAGGCCACCGGCATCAAGGTCGCCATGACCCGGAAGAGCTCCGGCGAGACCTTCGCCCAGATCAAGGCGGAACGCCGGAATCCCAAGGGCGACGTCTGGTGGGGCGGCACCGGCGACCCGCACCTGCAGGCGGCCGAGGAGGGCCTGACGCAAGAGTACAAATCACCGCGATTGCCCGAACTGCAGGACTGGGCGCGGCGCCAGGCCGAGCAGTCCGGCTACAAGACGGTGGGCATTTACGCCGGCGCTCTCGGCGCCGGTTACAACAGCGAGCTCCTGGCGAAGCACAAGTTGCCGACGCCGAAGTGCTGGGCGGACCTGACCAAGCCCGCGTTCAAGGGGCACGTCCAGATGGCCAATCCCAACTCCTCCGGCACCGCCTACACCACGCTGGCCACCATCATCCAGGTGTTCGGCGAGGACAAGGGCTTCGAGTTCATGAAGGGCCTGCACAAGAACATCAACCAGTACACGAAGTCGGGCTCGGCCCCGATCAAGGCGTCGGCCCGGGGCGAGACCACCATCGGCATCGTCTTCCAGCACGACGCGGTGACCCAGGCGGTCAAGGGCTTCCCCATCAAGATCGTCTCGCCCTGCGAGGGCACCGGCTACGAGATCGGCTCGGTGAGCATCATCAAGGGCGGCCGCAATCCGGAGAGCGCCAAGAAATGGGTGGATTTCGCCCTGGATCCGAAGATCCAGACCATGGCGGCGCAGGCCAAGGCCTACCAGGTGCCGTCCAACGCCAAGGCCACTCCGCCGCCGCAGGCGCCGGACCTGAGCCAGATCAAGCTGATCGACTACGACTTCAAGAAGTACGGGTCGTCGGCGGAACGGCGGCGGCTGTTGAAGAAGTGGGACGACGAGGTCTCCACGCTGCCGCGTTGAGCGTCTGACCCACTGAGGCGATGAATCGGCCCGCCGCGCTTTGGCTTGCCGTGGGTTGGGGCGGCTATGTGCTCCTCCCCTGGTACGGCGTGGAGGACGGGTTCTGGTCCTTCGCCTGGCTGTTCGACTACCCGGCCGGGGCCGATGCGGCCCCGGCCTTTCTCCAGATTCTCCTCCACGGCCGCTGGTGGCTGGCGCCGATCGTGTTGCCGCTGGCGGCGCCTTTGGCGGCACTGTGGCGCCCGCGCACGGATCCGCTCTTCTCCACGGTCCTGCTGGCGGCTGGTAGTTTCGGCATCGTCTGTTTCCTGGGCCAGGGGTTCCTGATCGGCATCGGCGGTTGGGAGTACGCTACTCTGGAGGCGCTCTTCGGTCCTCTCGACGATCGTCAGTTCGGCATGGGCTACGGCGCCCTGCTGGTATCGGCCTCTTTCCTGTTCCTGTTCGCGCAGGGAATCGCCGCGCGCGGGGCCATCAACGGCGACGGCTTCGTCGTGGGCTCCATTGCCTTGGTGATCGCGCTGGTAGCCGCCTTCATCTTCTTCCCGGTCGTCCGCATCCTGGCCAGCGCCTTCCAGGACAACGACTACAACTTCGTACCCTACCTATTCGTCGAAAAGCTGTTCAGCCACGACATCTGGGGACTGGGTTGCCTGACCGCCAACGTCAACTGCGGCGTCGCCTGGAACTCCCTGTGGATGGCCATCGTGGTCGGGGCCAGCACGACGGTCCTTGGTCTCGCCTTCGCCCTGCTGGCGACCCGCACCGGGTTCCGGGCCAAGCGATTGCTGCGCCTGCTGAGCGTTTTGCCGATCATCACCCCGCCCTTCGTCATCGGCCTCGCCATCATCCTGCTGTTCGGAGCTTCGGGAACGGTAACCCAAGCCATCGAGACGATCACGGGAACGACGCCGGGACGCTACATCTACGGACTGCCCGGCATCTGGCTGGCTCAGACGCTGGCCTTTACGCCCATCGCCTTCCTGGTGCTGATCGGCGTGGTCGAGGGGGTCAGCCCCTCGATGGAAGAAGCTTCGCAAACCCTGCGCGCCAGCAACTGGCGCACCTTCACGACTGTCTCCTTGCCCCTGATGCGTCCGGGTCTGGCCAACGCCTTCCTCGTGGGCTTCATCGAAAGCCTCGCGGATTTCGGCAACCCCCTGGTGCTGGGCGGCAACTTCGACGTGTTGTCGACGTCCATCTTCTTCGCCATCGTCGGGGCGCAGAACGATCAGGGACGGGCCGCGGTCCTCGCCATCATCCTGCTGGCTTTCACCCTGACCGCGTTCTGGGCACAGCAGCGCTGGCTGGGACAGAAGTCCTACGCCACCGTAACGGGCAAAGGCGATGCCGGCCTGCACGTCCCGCTGCCCAAGCGGGTGGTCTGGCTGGCCTACGGCTCGGCCCTGCCATGGGCCGGCCTGACCGCGGTCATCTACTTCATGATCATGTTCGGCGGTTTCGTCGAGCTCTGGGGCCGGGATCACAGCCTCACCCTGCGCCACTACATCGACGCCTTCTCCATCACCACCGGAACCGGCGGCCTGGTCTGGTCGGGCGCGGCCTGGAACTCGTTCTGGACGACCATCTACATCTCCCTGATCTCCGCCCCTCTGACCGCGGCGGTGGGCCTGCTCACCGCCTATCTGCTGATCCGCCAGAAGTTCGCGGGCCAGCACGCTTTCGAGTTCGGCACCATGTTGAGCTTCGCGATACCGGGCACCGTCATAGGCGTCGGCTACATCCTGGCGTTCAACGTGCCGCCCATCGAGCTCACCGGCACCGGCATCATCCTGGTCATCTGCTTCATCTTCCGGAACATGCCGGTGGGCGTGCGCGCCGGGATAGCCGCCATGACACAGATCGACAAGAGTCTGGACGAGGCCTCGCTGACACTGGGCGCCAGCTCCTTCGTCACCGTCCGCAAGGTCGTCCTGCCACTGCTTCGCCCGGCTGTGATCGCCGCCCTGGTCTTCAGCTTCGTGCGCGCCATGACGGCCATCAGTGCGGTGATCTTTCTGGTCAGCGCCAACTACGACATGGCTACGTCCTACATCATCGGCCGGGTGGAGAACGGCGACTACGGACTCTCCATTGCCTACAGCTCGGTCCTGATCGTGGTCATGGTGGTAGTGATCCTGCTGATACAGATGGTGGTGGGTGAACGCCGCATCGGCCGCCGGGAGGAATCCGTAAACATCGCGTTCGGCGCGGGAGGAGCGGTGGGATGAGCATCAAGGGACAGGCCGCCGCGGTGCGATTCGACGGCGTGAGCAAGCACTATGGCCCCGTGGTCGCCGTCGACCGGATCTCCTTCGAGGTCCAGGCCGGCGCCCTGGTGACCCTGCTGGGACCCAGCGGCTGCGGCAAGACCACGACCCTCCGCCTCATCGCCGGCCTGGAGATGCCCACCGCCGGCAGCGTGTTCATAGGCGGCGAAGACGTTTCGCGCCTGCCGGCCAGCGCGCGGGACGTCTCCATGGTGTTCCAGTCCTATGCCCTGTTCCCGCACATGACCGTGTTCGAGAACGTGTCCTACGGCCTCTCGGTCAGCAGGGTGGCGAAGGCGGAGACGCGGGAACGGGCCGAAGAGGGACTGAAGCTGGTGGGCCTCTCGGGTTACGGCGAACGCCTTCCCAGCGAGCTTTCAGGCGGACAGCAACAGCGGGTCGCCGTGGCGCGCGCCCTGGTCCTCGAGCCGACGGTGCTGCTGTTCGACGAGCCGTTGTCCAACCTCGACGCGAAGCTGCGGCGACGGGTGCGCGAGGAGATCCGGGAGCTGCAGCAGAACCTCGGCCTGACCACGGTCTACGTCACCCACGACCAGGAGGAAGCGCTCGCGGTGTCGGACCGGATCATCGTCATGCGCAACGCGGAGATCGCTCAGGAAGGCGCGCCCGTCGAGCTTTACGAAGGCCCCCGCGACCTGTTCGTCGCCGACTTCATCGGCGATGCCAACGTCGTCGACGCCGAACTGATCGCCCGCGACGGCAACCACGCCACCGTGCGCGTAGGGGATCGGGTGGAATTGCGCCTGCCCCACCGGGATCTGCCGGCCGGCCCGGTCAAGCTCGCGGTTCGCCCGGAAGCGGTGATCGTGGGGACGAGCGAGGACGGAACCGGACTCACGGGCACGGTGTCGAAGAGCACCTACCTCGGCAATCATGTGGAATACACGCTGGACACCGAGATCGGCGAGATCTTCGTGGCGGATTACCAGTTCGATAGGTTGGTCCCAGCGGGATCTACTGTACGAATCGGCTTTCGCGATCGCGGCGTGACGCTGCTGGAGAAGCGGGAGGGTCAGTAGCCCGCTCGCATCAGGACGACAACGGCTAGTGTGGGGTCTGGTACAGCATCCAGTACACCGCGACGCCGGTGGCGGACACGTAGAGCCACAGGGGCAGGGTCCAGCGCGCGATGGCGCGGTGCTTGTCGAACCGCTCGCGCCAGGCGCGCACGACGGTCAGCAGGACCAGCGGCACGATGGCGGTGGCGAGAACGGTATGGGAGACGAGCACCGCGAAGTACACGGGGCGGATCCAGCCGGTGCCCTGGAAGCGGACCGATCCGACGCTGAAATGGTAGATCAGGTACGAGATCAGGAACAGGCCGGAGCTGCCCAGAGCGGCGAGCATGCAGCGGCGGTGCGCGGCGATGTTGCGCCGCCGGATGAAGTAATAGCCGGTCAGCAACAGGATGGCGCTGGCGGAGTTGAGCAGGGCGTTCAGGTGAGGGAGCGAGGTAACCGGGATCAATGGAGGTGCCGGCGGCGCCCGGGGCGCCGGTCATCGGAGCCAGTGGAAGGCGGCAGAGAATCCTCTCGTTCGCGAGGGCGCCGAGGTGCGGCGGCCGGCCTTGAGTCCGCCCCGCACCTCGGCCCGATGCCCTGCTTCAAGCGAGCTCCGGAATGAGCATGAAGATGAGGAAGACGCAGAGGATGAGCGGGATCACGGCGATCCACCAGATCACGACCTTCTCGAACTTGAGGTGCATGAAGTAGATGGCCACGAGTGACGCCTTCACCAAGGCCATGATCACGAGCGACCCCGCGATCATGAGCCAGGGTACCGGCAGGAAGATCACCCCCACCTCCACCACCGTGAGGACGAATAGCCAAGCGAACACGGCCAGATAGTTGGGCTCCGCGTGCGCTTCGTTATGGACTGCTGCTGTATCTGCCATGGATGGTCTCCCGTATCCTACAAGAGGTAGACGAAGGTAAAGATCAGAATCCACACGAGGTCGACGAAATGCCAGTAGAGGCCGGCGATCTCCACCACGGAGGAGTTGCCCGGATGGATGCGGCCGGTCAGGCCCCCTACCATGATGACCACGAGGTAGACGACGCCGCCGAACACGTGCATGCCGTGGAAGCCGGTCATGATGTAGAACGTATCGCCGAACACGGGTGAACCGTACTTGTTCTCCACGATGGTCACGCCTTGATGGATGAGATGGGTCCATTCGTAGGCCTGGCACGCCAGGAACGCGGTCCCTCCGAGGATCGTGAGCAGCATGAACTTCCGGAACTCCCGCATGTTCCCGCGCTTGATGCCGGAAAGGGCCAGCACCATCGTCACGCTGCTGCAGATCAGCAAGAACGTCATGAACGCCGTCAGGTTGATGCCCAGCACTTCCGCCGGCACCGGCCAGTTGTCCGCGGCGATGCGCATGATGCCGAAGGTCACGATGAGGGTCCCGAAGGTCATCGCGTCGCCGCAGAGGAATATCCACATGCCCAGCTTGCCCCAGCTTTCCGGGGTAAGCGGAGACTCCGCGGGGTCTCGATGTAACGTCGCTGCCTGACTCATCTAGCATTCTCCTTTTCTGACGATCTGAAGCCGGGTCCGCCGACCCTCGCGCGTCTTCTGCGCGCGCGTATAGCGATAGACGATCCAGCCGAGGCAACCGGCCAGGGTCAAATAGGGCATGGCCATGAGGAACACCACGGTCCAGTTGAAGGCTTCGGCGATGCGCTCGGTTTCCATGGTCAGACCATCAGTACAGGTACACAAGGCCGTAGAGCACGGGCCACAGGGCCACCACGAACAGCCAGTACATCTTGCACGTTTCCACGCCGACGGCGTGCCCGGCGGCGAAGCGTCCGCGCCGGGCCAGCATCCACACCACCCCCACCCATACCAGCGCTCCCAGGACATGCAGTCCGTGGAGGCCGATGAGGGCGTAGAACGTGGAGCCGTAGAGGCCGCTGCGCATGGTCAATCCGAATCCGATCAGCCGCACCCATTCGTAACCCTGGATGGTCAGGAACACGGCCCCGAGCACCGCCGTCACGAGCAGCCAGCCGGACAAGCGGACCTGTTCGCGGGCACTCGCGGCCAGCCAGGCCCGGTGCATGGCCACGCCGCTGGAGAGCAACACCAACGTGTTGAACCCCGTGATCCAGACCGGCAGCCGCGGCTGTCCCACCGGCGGCCACACCTCGCTGCTCAAGCGCAGGACCAGGAACGCGCCGATAAGCCCGGCGAAGAACATCACCTCGGCGCCGATGAACATCATCAGACCGAGGCGCGCGTTGCTGATTACCGGCTCCGGCCGGGACGGCGGCGGAGGCCCCTCGCCAAAGGCCGGCACCGGAGCCGTGACGTCCGCCACGTCCTCTCTCGCCACCCTCGCTGCCGCTTCGCTTGTCATCGGCGTTTTCCGTCAGTAAGTCGAACCGCAAACCCGCTTCTTCATGGGCACACGCATGCACATTATCGTCCTAATAGACCACCAGGAAGACGACGGTCGCCAGGATGTAACCCACCACGACGGCGGCGATCACGAAACCGAAGCGCCTGGTACGACTGCGACTGCCGGGGGTCGAATCCATATCAGACCGGTATCCTGTCCAGGGCCATGGCGACGAAGAGCAGCGGCAAATAGAACAGGGATGCGAAGAGCAAATGCCGCGCGCTCGTCACCGACCGCAACGTCGCGAGCCGGATGGCGTAGACGAGGAATCCCGCCCCCAACGCCATGGCCGCGAAGTAGTAAATCCCGCCCGCGAATCCCGTCAGCGTGGGCATCAGGCTCACCACCAGCAACGCCAGACAGTGGCTGATCGCCTGCCGGCCCGTGCTTCTTCCTTCCACGTCCACCACAGGAAGGAACCGGATGCCGGCGCGCAGGAAATCTTCCCGGTAGAGCCGCGCGATGGCGAGGTTGTGGGGGATCTGCCAAAGGTAGAGCACACCGAACAGGATCGCCGCCTCCAGGCCGAGAGTGCCCTGGGCCGCGGTCCAGCCTACCACCGGTGGCAACGCTCCGGGAACCGCGCCGATAAGGCTGCACACCGACGATTTCTGCTTGAAGGGAGTGTACAGGAACAGGTAGGTGACCGAGATGATGGCGGTCAGAAGCGCGCTGAGAACGTTTACGGCCACCATCAGCAGCAACAGCCCCGCGGCCACCAGGACGCTTCCGAACAGAACACACTCCGCGGGCTGTACGCGGCCCTCGGGGATCGGCCGGTGCCGGGTGCGTTCCATGGCGGCGTCGATGTCGCCTTCCAGCGACTGGTTGAGCGCCAGCGTGCCGCCGGCGGCCAGCGCCGTGCCGAGCACCGTGTGCAGCAACGCCAGATAGTCCGGCAACACCTCCGAGCCCATGTAGAAGCCCACCAGCGTGGTCATCAGCACCATCAGCACGAGCCGCGGCTTGGTGAGCTCCAGGTAGTCGAGCAGCCGGCGGGCGTAGGACGGCCCGACCACGTATGTTTCCGTTCGCAAAGTCACGCGGGCACCCTCTCGGAGACCACCCCGTCCATGGCGGGAAGCCCCGCCCCAAGCCGGCGAAACGCCCACAGGGTCATCACCACGCTCACCGCCAGCATCAGCGCGCCGGTCACCACGTGACCGGTGGTCACGGCGACGGTCATCCCGGGTTGCCACGCCGCGCCGATGGCCAGGAAACGCGCGGCGTACGAGGCGGTGCCCAGGCCAAGCTGGAGGAGGAGAAGCCCTCCCAGGAACAATGCGAGGGAGCGGAACACCGGCGCCTCTTCACCGACCTGGAGCGCCTTGAGCACCAGCACGCCGACCAGGAGGGTCACCAACAGCGCCATGAGCACGTGCACGACCACGCCGGTGCCGGTGTGGCGAATGACCGCTCCCAGCAGGCTCTGAACGTATATCGACAGCGTGGCCACAAGGCAGAACCACTGGAACAGCGTCCATCCGGCCGCCGGCACCGCGCGCGTCACTCCTTCGGCGTCGGCGGACGATCCTGCCGGCGCTCCTTTTGGCGAGGAGGGCAACACCGTGCCCGGCCGTGCCTCGCGCCACGCGCGCGACGTGAACAGCGCCATGGAAACCATCAGGGCGAAGAACGCCTGGGCGAGCCCGGCGTGGATGATGGCGAAATCCTGCTCCAGCCACACCACGCGGAGGCCACCGATGATCCCCTGTACGATGACGAGCACGAGCGCCGCGATTCCCAACCGGCGCAGCCACGCCCGCGGCTCCTTGAGCCAGAGGCACACCGCCATCACCAGGGTCAGGAAACCGACGCCGGACGCCACCAAGCGGTGGCTGTGTTCGTAGAACACCCCATCCACCATCCGTGCCCAAGGGAACAGGAACATGTTGTGACCGAAGGTCGTCGGCCAGTCGGGAACCGCGAGCCCCGCGCCCTTGCTCGTGACAAGGGCGCCGACGAACAGCAGAAACAGGGTGGTCCCGGCGGTGGTCAGCGCCAACCGATGGAGCCAGGCGTTGGCCATCCCGCTACCTCTCCCAAGCCTCAATGACCCGTTGCGGCGGCGGCGCCCAACGGCCGTGTCTGCGGCAGCCAGTCTTCCTCGACCTCGGGAGAACTGTACTCATACGGGCCGCGGTAAACCTGCGGCGTGGTCGCGAAGTTTCCATGGGGCGGCGGCGAGGGAGCCATCCACTCCAGCGTGTTGGCCTCCCAGGGGTTCTCGGACGCCTTCTCGCCGGCAAAAAGACTCCAGAGGAAGTTCACCACGAACGGGATCTGGGAGACGGCGAGGCAGAACGCGCTGATGGTGATGAACACGTTCATGTCGCCGAACTGCTCCAGGTACTCGTACTGCATGGGGTTGTAGATCCGGCGCATGTGCCCGCCCACGCCCAGAAAGTGCATGGGGAAGAACGTCAGGTTGAAGAACACGTAGGTGCCGATGAAGTGGACGACGCCCCAGGTATGGTTCGTCATGCGCCCGAACATCTTCGGGAACCAGAAGTAGATGGCGGCGAACATGGCGAAAATGATGCCGGCCACCACGTAGTGGAAGTGCGCCACGATGAAATACGTGTCGTGGATGAATATATCCACGGGCGTGGACGCCATGAAGATGCCGCTCAGGCCGCCGATGACGAAGTTGGAGACGAAGCCGATGGCGAAGAGCAACGGTACCGTGAAGCGGATGGAGCCGCCCCACAGGGTCCCCAGCCAGTTGAAGGTCTTGATGGCGGACGGCACCGCGATCACCATGGTGGTGAGCATGAACGCCGTTCCCAGGAGCGGGTTCATGCCGCTGATGAACATGTGATGGCCCCACACGACCCACGAGAGGAAGGCCAGGGCGATCATGGAGTAGGCCATGGCCCGGTAGCCGAAGATCGGCTTGCGCGAGAACACCGACAGGATGTCGGAGGTCACGCCCATGGCCGGAAGCACCAGGATGTACACCTCGGGATGCCCGAAGAACCAGAACAGATGCTGCCACAGGAGCGGCATGCCGCCCGCGGGCAGGAAGAAGTTGGTGGCGAACACGCGGTCGAAGAAGAGCATGCCCAAGGCTGCCGTGAGCACCGGCAGGGCCAGGAGCAGCAGGATCGCGGTGATGAACAGGGACCAGAGGGACAGCGGCATGCGGAAGTAGGTCATGCCCGGCGCCCTCATGTTGATGATGGTGGTGATGTAGTTGATGGAGCCCATCAGCGAGGAGAAGGCCAGCACGAACAGGCTCAGCACCCACAGGTTGATGCCCCAGTTAACCCCGGTGTAGACCGCGGCGCCGGTGAGCGGCGTATAGGAGGTCCAGCCGCCGGACGCGGCACCCCCGACCACGAAGAAGCTCGCCAGCATGATCACGCCGGACACGGCGCCGACCCAGAAGGAGAGCAGGTTGAGCAGCGGGAACGCCATGTCCTTGGCGCCGATCATGATGGGAATGAGGAAATTGCCGAATCCCCCCACCATGATGGGCATCACCACGAAGAAGATCATGATGGTGGCGTGCATGGTGAACAGCATGTTGTAGGTGCTGGGCGGGATGATCCCCTCGTACATGGTTGGCTCGGGTACCCACGCCAGGCCGGGCACTTCGGTCTCGGGCCATGCAAGCTGCCAGCGGATCAACATGGCGAGGAGCCCGCCGATGATCAGCATGAACAGTCCCAGAAAGAGGAACTGCCGCCCGATCATCTTGTGATCGGTCGAGAAGACGTAGTGGGACCAGAAGCCCGCCGGCTCGTGGGCTCCGTGATCGGCGTGTGCCGATGCCGCTGCTTCGCTCATCCTTGTTGTTCCTCCTCCGCCGTCAAGGACGCGCTCCCTGCGGGAGCCTGCGCCCGCGGGTGGGCGGGATCAGCCTTGGTTCTCGTTTTCCTTGAGGAATTTGTCGAAGTCTTCCGGCGTGTGAACGATCACCCATCCGAGCATGCCCGAGTGCCCGAACCCGCACAGCTCCGCGCACGGGAGCTCGTACTTGCCGGGCTTGGTCACCTCGAACCATACGAGGATGTTCCGTCCCGGGACGGCGTCCTGCTTGACCCGGAAGCTGGGCACGAAGAAGCTGTGGATGACGTCCGACGCCTGGAGCTGGACATGGACGACCTTGTCCACGGGGACGTGCACCTCGTTCTCGATCTTGATGTCGTCCTTGGTATCCAGCTTGCCGTCGGGGCCAGGATGGAAGACATCCCAGTTGAATTGCTTGCCGACGACCCTCACTTCATACTCGGCGGGCGGTGCGTAGATCTTGATCTCTCCCCAAGTGGAGATGCTCATGAAGGAGAGCATGACGAGGATCACCGCGGGAATCACCGTCCAGGTGAGTTCCAGGGCGGTGTTGCCGTGGGTGTAAACGGCTTTCCGGCCTTCCCTCTGCCGGTAAATGATGAGGAAGGCCACCATCAACACCGTCACGAGGATCAGCGCCGCGGCCGTGATGTAGTAGATGAGATAGAACAGGTAGTCGATCTGACCCCCGTAGGTGGACACGTTCTCTGGCAACCAACTCATCATGGCAAGTTCGAGCCCCTCCTCCTGGAATGGCTTTTTGCCTAACACAAGAACCACCGCGTATCAAGACGGTACGCGGTGGGCCGGCCACCGGAGCCGTTCGCGCACCGGAAAAGGTAGCGGCAACCGGCCCGGTCCGATATAACCCTCCGGGAATCCAGAGGTTCACTCACGTCGGAAGGGAGTACCCTTGCAGGTTCTCGTGCCCTGGCTCCACATGATGTCCTTCAGCGTTTGGCTCGGCGTCAACGTGCTCTTCCTGGGCATATTATTGCCCGCCAGCCGCTCGCTCCCGGCGGCGGAACGGGCGCGTACGCTGAGGCGGGCCGGGCGCGCCTTGAACGCCGTCGTCGCGGTGGCCGCGCCGGTGACCGTGGTGTCGGGCATCGGCGGCGTCTGGCTGACGGGATATGCCGCGCCGACCTCGGGCGCCTTCCTTGCATTCGCGACGAAGACGCTGCTCACGGCCGTAATGATCGTGAACCACGGCCTTCAGGCCTTCCGGTACCGGCCGCCCGCGGAAGGTCCACTGGACGGACGGGATCCCTGGACGCGCCTCCTGGTGGCCAACGTGGTCCTGGGCGTCCTCGTTCTTCTTCTCAGCTTGCTGTAGGGCCCGGGTGGACGCGGGGAATGGTCCAACTCGAAGCGGAAAGGCCGGCAACATGAAACAACGGATCGAGCACGCGTGGATCGTGACCATGAACGACCGGGACGAGGTCATCGAGGACGGGGCCGTGGTCGTCAACGGCAACCGCCTGGAGTACGTGGGCCCGGCCGAGGACTGTCCCCGCGAGGACGGCGACCGGGTCATCGACGGAAGCCGCTTCATCGCCATTCCCGGCTTGGTGAACTCCCACGGCCACTCTCCGGCCAACATCTTCCGCGGTCTCATGCCCGCGCGCCCGCTGGAGATCTGGCGTGCCTACTGGCGCGCGGCGCTGCGCGCCTGCGACGACGAGGTGTTCTACATCAGCGCGTTGCTGGGCGGCATGGAGATGCTCAAGACCGGCTGCACCACCATGCTGGACCACTACTTCGGCAACCAGAACAGCCGCTACACCGGTGCGGGCGCGGCGATCCGCGCCATGCGCGACCTGGGGCTGCGCCACGTGGTGCCCCTGACCGTCACCGACCGGGCTTACGAGTCCACCGTCCCCATCGATTCCCCCAACGAAGACACCACCAGCGGCGAAGTGAGCCGCATGACCAGCGCCGAGACCAAGGACACTCAGGCTTGGCTGGACGAGATCGAGGCGTTCATCGACGAACTTCACGACCCGGAACGGCTGACCACCTGCTGCCCGGGGCCGTCCGCGGTCCAGCGCTGCACCGACGAGTTGCTTCAGGGCGTCGCCGCCATCTCGGAGAAACGCGGCCTGCCGCTGCACATTCATCTCGCCGAGACCAAGTCCCAGTCACTCATGGGACCCAGACTCTACGGCACCACCCTGTTGAAGCATCTGGACGACCTTGGGATCGTCAGGCCCAACCTGTCCACCGCCCACTCGTTGTGGATCGAACCGGAGGACGTGGAGATCATCGTGGATCGGGGCGCGACGCCGGTGCACAACCCCGCCAGCAACCTGCGGCTGGGAAGCGGGATGGCGCCGGTCCCCCACTTTCTGGCCGCGGGCGGCCGCGTGGCTCTGGGCGCCGACGGTGCCTGCTCCAACGACAACCAGAACATGTTCGACGCCATGCGCTTGGCCGCGCTGATCCACAACACCCGCGACCACGACTTCAACCACTGGATCACCGCCCGCCAGGCCCTGTCCATGACCACTCGCTGGGGCGCCCGCGCCTTCGGCCTCGACTGCGGCGTCCTGGAACCCGGGCGCCTCGCCGACATCGTGCTCCTGAAACGCGACACGCCCGCGTTCACGCCGCTGAACGACGTGATCACGCAGCTCGTGTTCTGCGAGAACGGCAGCTCCGTGGACACGGTGCTGGTAAACGGAGAGGTGGTCGTGGAAGGCGGTCGCCTCACGAAAATGGACGAATCGACGGTCCTGGCCGAGGTCAACCGCCTCTATGACCCACTGCGACCGGCCATCCGCAAGGAAATGCAGGACGCCGCCGTCATGGAACCGGCCCTGGCCGAGATGTACTTCAGGGTATTCGGGTGATCACTCGTCCTCGTACTGCTCCTTGAGCTTCGCCACCACCGTCGGGTCCGCCAGGGTGGTGGTGTCCCCCAGCGCCTTGCCGTCGGCGATGTCGCGCAGCAACCGGCGCATGATCTTGCCGCTCCGGGTCTTGGGCAGCTCGGCGGCGTAGTAGAGCTCGTCCGGCCGGGCGATGGCGCCGATCTTCTTGGCGACGTGGGCGCGCAGCTCATCGACCAGTTCCGGCGTGTTGTCGACGCCGGCGATGAGCGACACGAAGGCGCAGATGCCCTGCCCCTTCACCTCGTGCTGCTTGCCGATGACCGCCGCCTCCGCCACCGCCTGGTGGTCCACCAGGGCGCTCTCCACCTCCATGGTGCTGAGCCGATGCCCGGACACGTTCATGACGTCGTCCACCCGGCCCAGGAGCCAGAAGTAGCCGTCCTTGTCGCGCTTGGCGCCGTCGCCGGCGAAGTACATGCCCGGGAAGCGGCTCCAGTAGGTTTCCACGTACCGGTCCGGATCATTGAACACGGTGCGCAACATGGCCGGCCAGGGCCGCTTCAGCACCAGGTAGCCGCCGCCCCCCAGGGGCACCGAGTTGCCCTGCTCGTCCACGACGTCCGCCTCGACGCCCGGGAACGGCTTGGTGGCGGACGCGGGCTTGAGCGTGGTGACGCCCGGGAACGGAGTGATCAGCGGGTGTCCCGTCTCCGTCTGCCACCAAGTGTCCATGATCGGGCATTTCTCGTGGCCGATGTGCTCGTGGTACCACATCCAGGCCTCGGGGTTGATGGGCTCTCCCACCGAACCCAGCAGTCTCAGGCTGCTCAGATCGTGGGCGGCCGGAAACTCGGTTCCCCAGCGCATGAACGTGCGAATGGCCGTGGGCGCCGTGTGGAAGATGGTCACGCCGTACTTCTCCACCATGCGCCACAAGCGGTCCTTGTCCGGCCAGTCCGGCGAACCCTCGTACATCACCTGGGTCACGCCATTGGCCATGGGCCCGTACACGATGTGCGTATGGCCGGTGACCCAGCCGATGTCCGCGGCACACCAGAAGACGTCGTCCTCCTTCATGTCGAAGACCCACTTGTTGGCGAGGTAGACGCCCAACAGGTAGCCGGCGGTGGTGTGGACGATGCCCTTGGGCTTGCCGGTGGTGCCGCTGGTGTAGAGGCTGAAGAGCATGTCTTCGCTGTCCATCTGCTCCGGCTCGCACCACAGCGGCGCATCGGCCATCAGCTCGTGCCACCAATGGTCCCTGCCCTCCTTCATGGTAGCGCCGGACTCGCCGCCCACGCGCTCCACCACCACCACGTTCTCGATGGAGGGTGAGCTTTCGACGGCCTCGTCCGCGTTCTTCTTCAAGGGGATGATCGTGCCCCGCCGGTAGCCGCCGTCGCCGGTGACCAGCACCTTGGCCGAGGCGTCGTTGATGCGGTCGCTGAGGGACTCGGCGCTGAAGCCGCCGAACACGACGCTATGCACCGCGCCGATGCGGTTGCACGCGTGCATGGCGATCAGGAGCTCCGGCACCATGCCGAGGTAGAGGGCCACCCGATCGCCCTTCCGCACCCCGAGCTGCTTGAGCACGTTGGCGAACTTGTTCACCTCGCGCCAGACGTCGCGGTAGGTCAGCACCCGCTCGTCTCCCGGTTCTCCCTCCCAGATGATGGCGGCCTTGTTCTTGCGCGCCGTCTTCACGTGCCGGTCGAGGCAGTTGTAGGAGACGTTGAGCTTGCCGCCGATGAACCACTTGGCCCACGGGCAGTCCCACTCCAGCACCTTGTCCCAGGTCTTGAACCAGTCAAGCTGCCGCGCCTGCTCGGCCCAGAATGCCTCGGGGTCCTTGTCGGCCTTTTCCCACACCCCGGGGTCGTTCAGGTTTCCGGACTGCCTGAACTCGTCCGGCGGCGGAAAGGTCCTTCCCTCTTCCAACAGGACTTCGATCGCGTCGTCTGCCATGATCCCTCCTTGACGGACACCGCCGCCGTCGACAAGTTTCCGTTCCGGCCGCCGCGGCGCAGCGAATCGCGCAATGGATGGTTAACGTTGATGGTGAACGGATTCTAAAAGACGCCTATCGGGTTGGCAACCGGAGAGAGCCCGCCACACGACCGCTAACTCCCGTGCAGCAAGACCACCGCCAGCGCGGCCATGGCTCGGCCCTCCCCGATGGAGCCGAGTCCTTCCATGGTGCCGGCCTTGACGTTGACCGTCTCCTCGGACACCCCCAAGAGGCGAGCCAGGCTGGTCCTCATGTCGGCGAAGTGTGGTGACAGCCGAGGGCGCTGGGCGATGACGGTGACGTCGGCGTTGACGATGGCGAAGCCGGCCTCGTGCATGATCTCAAGGACGCGGGCAAGGAGGCCGGCGCTGGAAGCGCCCTCGAAATCCGAATCCGTGTCCGGAAAATGAGTTCCGATGTCGCCCTTGCCCATGGCTCCGAGGAGTGCGTTCATCAAGGCATGCAACAGCACGTCGGCGTCGGAGTGGCCCGACAGGCCGGCCTCGTACGGAATCCGGATGCCGCCCAGCATCAGTGTCCGGCCGGGCACGAGGCGGTGGATGTCGAAGCCCTGGCCCACCCTGTAACCCGGGCTCAGAACCCCATCTCCCTTTGCAGCCGCCGCCCCCGCTGATCCAGCAGGATGGTCGGCGCATGGCTGCCCTTGCGCAGCACCGTCTGGTCCTCGCGCGCCACCACGAGGCCCTGAGCGAGCGACAGGGAGCGCAGCACCCCGGAGCTCTGGGTCCCCGTGCTCGACGCGAGGAAACGGCCGTTCTCCTCGTCGAGGCGGCAGCGCACGAACTCCTTGAGCCCGCGCGCGGTCTTGATGTCGTGGGCGATCTTCGCGCGCACTACCGGCATGAACAGGTTCTCATGGCCCATCATCCTGAGCAGCGACGGGCGCACGTAGAGGATGAACGATACCAGCGAGGAAACCGGGTTGCCGGGAAGACCGAACACCGGCTTGGAGCCCTTCGAGCCGAAGGCCATGGGATGTCCGGGGCGCTGGGCGACTCTCCAGAAGCGCATGCGCACGCCGGCGTCCGCCAAGGCGTCCTTCACGTAGTCGTAGTCGCCCACGGACACGCCGCCGGAGGTGATCAGCGCGTCGCACGCCAACGCGGCCCGGAAGGCTTGAGTGAGGCTTTCGCGGTCATCCCGCACGATGCCGAAGGACTTCGGGACGGCGCCGACCTCGGCCACCGCGGACGACAGCGTGTAACCGTTGCTGTTGACCACCTTTCCGGGCGCCGGCCGGTCCCCGACGTCGATGAGCTCATCCCCCGTCGCGATGATCGCCACCACCGGGCGCCGGCGCACGCGCACATTCGGTCTGCCTATGGAGGCGAGGAGCCCGACGTCGGGAACGCCGAGGATCCTGCCGTGTTCCAGGACCCGATCGCCGCTGCGGATGTCCTCGCCCGCCGGCCGGATATGGCTGCCCTGACCGTCGGTGCGAGACACGATGACGCCTTCGCCGGCGGTCTCGGTATACTCGACGCGAACGATGGCATCGGCGCCTGCCGGCACCGGCGCACCCGTCATGATCCTGATCGCGGTTCCGGGAAGGACCCGCTTGCGGGAGACCCTTCCAGCGCCCACGGCGTCGCGCACCCCGAGGGATACCGGAGCGGACGGCGAGGCCCCGGCGACATCGCTCCAGCGGACCGCGAATCCGTCCATGGCGGAATTGGCGAAGGAAGGGACGTCCCGTCCCGAGCGCACATCCTCGCACAGGACCCGCCCCAGCCCCTCGTCCAGCCGGACCCGCTCGCACGACAACGGCGACACCGTGTCCAGAATCAGTTCGACGGCTTCATTCACCGTGGTCATAGGCGTCATCATCACCCGAACGCGAACGACAATCAAGCAGGTGCGAGAGTGGGCACAAAAAAGGCCCGATCTCGAAAGATCGGGCCTTTTGAAAAATCCCGGCGGCTTCCTACTCTCCCATGAGGGAACCCCATAGTACCATCGGCGCTGGAGGGCTTAACGACCGTGTTCGGGATGGGAACGGGTGTGACACCTCCGCCATCGCCACCGAGAAAATCTGGAAGACCGAACCCCTGCCGGGCGCGGTCTGTCTCCGTTCACTTGAGAATCGCGTGACGAGCCCATGCTCGCAAAGTCACGCTCACCAACCGCATGAACAACTGAAGAAGGTAAAACTGCGGACTAGCAATGGTGAATATGGTCAAGCCTCACGGCCAATTAGTACCGGTAAGCTTCAACCATTACTGGCCTTCCACATCCGGCCTATCAACCTCCTAGTCTAGAAGGGGCCTTCAGGGGTCTTACGACCCGGGATACTTAATCTCAGGGTGGGCTTCCCGCTTATATGCTTTCAGCGGTTATCCCTTCCGCACGTAGCTACCCGGCGATGCGGCTGGCGCCACAACCGGAACACTAGAGGTGCGTCCATCCCGGTCCTCTCGTACTAGGGATAGCTCCCTTCAGGT
>JAPOPM010000243.1 GCA_026712905.1 Deltaproteobacteria bacterium | reverse complement strand
GCCGTTCCGGCGCGCGCGCTCGTAGATCCAGTTCATCGCCAGCGTGCCGCCGCCGCCCGGCTTGCTCGTGACCACGATGGTGGGATTGCCCTTCAGGTGCTTCTTCAGATGCCGGGCGTAGATACGGCACTCGATGTCGGTCGGGCCGCCCGCCGAGAAGTCGATCACCAGCCTCAGGGTCTTACCTTGAAAAAACGGTTTGTCCGCGGCCAGCGCCGGGGTCGCGAGCAACAGTGCGAGCACCAGCACGGCGCACGTGGAAAGCACGTGTAAGGTTGACTTCATCGCTTGCTCCCTCCTTGAGTCTGTGAATGCCGTCTTCCGGCTCTTGGGGGCATCGGTCCGGGCGCCGCCGGACCGATGCCCCGCCCTCATGACTGTCACACCTGCCGTCTTGCCGGCTAGGAAGCCTTGTTGACCCGCGCCATGGGACCGAACCCGGGCTTGTAGGTCTTGTCGTCGATGAACTGCTTGATGCCCTGGTCGTAACCGCCCTCCCGGTCCTGCAGCTTGATCTGCGCGCCCTTGGCGGCGAGATAGTCCTCGGCCTGGGAGTAGTCCATGTTGCGCACGAGCTTGTAGGCCTGCTTGGTGGCGCGCAGCGCCCAGGGGTTCTTCTCCATGAGCTTCTTGGCCAGCTTCACGGTCTCGTCCCGGAGCTGGTCCGCCGGCACCGAGTAGTTGACGAGGCGCATCTCCGCGGCCTTCTTGCCGTCGAAGGGATCGCCGGTCATGGCGTGGTAGAGGCCGTCGCGCAGCGACAGCATGTCCGTGACCACCCGGCTCACGAGGCCGCCGGGGAGGATGCCCCAGTTCACCTCGGACAGCCCGAAGACGGCGTCATCCGCGGCGATGGCGAAGTCACAGGCCACCAGCGGGGTGAAGGCGCCGCCGAAGCAGTAGCCGTTGACCATGGCGATGGTGGGCTTGGAGAAGGTGAAGAGCTTGCGCCAGCGCCACTCCTGGCTGCACCAGCTCGCATGGCGGCGCATCGCCGGGTTCTTGTCGCCCTCGCGGAAGTACTCCTTCAGGTCCTGGCCGGCGCACCAGCTATTGCCCGCGCCGGTGATGACCATGACCTGTGTCTCCGGATCTCCCTCGCACTCGGTCACCGCGTCGTACATGTCGAAATGGAGCTGCGGGCTCATGGCGTTGCGCTTCTCCGGACGGTTGAGGATGACCCAAGTGAGCCCGTCCTCCTTCTCCACCAAAACTGTCTTGTACTCTTTCGTTGCCATTAAACGTATACCTCCTTGAAACGTTCAAGTGATTGAGATTTCGCCAACTCTATGCAGTCGGGTTGCGGGAGTCAAGGCGCGCACGAACCCGCGGCGTCAGGAACCCTTGTTCACGCGGTCCATGGGACCGAACCCCGGCTTGTAGGTCTTGTCGTCGATGAACTGCTTGATACCTTGGCCGTAGCCGTCCTCCCGGTCCTGCAGCTTGATCTGCGCGCCCTTGGCGGCCAGATAGTCCTCGGCCTGGGAGTAGTCCATGCCGCGCACGAGCTTGTAGGCCTGCTTGGTGGCCCGCAACGCCCAGGGGTTCTTCTCCATGAGCTTCCTGGCCAGCTTTACGGTCTCGTCCCGGAGCTGGTCGGCCGGCACCGCGTAGTTGACCAGCCGCATCTCCGCGGCCTTCCTGCCGTCGAACGGGTCGCCGGTCATGGCGTGGTACAGGCCGTCGCGCAGGCTCAACACGTCGGTGACGACACGGCTCACGAGGCCGCCGGGCAGGATGCCCCAGTTGACCTCGGACAACCCGAAGACGGCGTCCTCGGCGGCGATGGCGAAGTCACAGGCGATCATGGGGCTGAAGGCGCCGCCGAAGCAGTAGCCGTTGACCATGGCGATGGTGGGCTTGGGGAAGGTGAAGAGCTTGCGCCAGCGCCACTCCTGGCTGGCCCAGCCTACCTGCCGCTGGAACTCCGGGTTCTGGTCGCCCTCGCGGAAGAACTCCTTGAGGTCCATGCCCGCGCACCAGCTATTGCCCGCGCCGGTGATGATCATCACCTGGGTTTCCGGGTCCCCCTCGGCTTCGGTCACTACGTCGTACATGTCGAAGTGGAGTTGCGGGTTCATGGCGTTGCGCTTTTCGGGACGGTTGAGGATCACCCAGGTCATGCCGTCCTCTTTCTCCACCAACACGGTCTTGTATTCCTTCGTTGCCATCGGATGTCTCCTTTGAATGTCGGTGCCCTACGCCTTCAGGTGCCGGCCCAGGAACGCCAGCGTCTTGGGCCACACGTCCTTGGCGGACGCCTCGTGGTAGCTCGGGCGGTCGTCGCAGAAGAACGCGTGGCCCGCGTCCTCGTACAGGTGCCACTCGTAGTCCACGTTGTTGGCCTTGAGGGTCGACTCGATGGCGTCGCGAGCCTCCTGCGGGATGCCCTGGTCCTGCCCGCCCCAGACGCACTGCATCGGGATCTTGATGTTGTTCCCCTGGGTCACCGGCTCCACCGGGCTCTTCTCGCCGCGCTGGCCGCCGGCGATCTGGCCGCCGTAGTACAGGCTGCTGCACGAAAGCCCGGCGCAGTTGCACGCCGCCATCCACGACACCCGGCCGCCGAAGCAATAGCCGATGATGCCCACCCGGTCCGGGTCCACGTCGTCCCGTCCCTTGGCGTAGGCGATGGCGCGGTTCAGGTCCTCGACAACCTTGGTGTCGTAGAGCGTGCCGCGGGCGGCGAAGGCGGCGTCACGGTCGGTGTTGGGGATGACGCGCTCGTCCAGGCGATAGTAGAGGTCCGGCGATACGGCCACGTAGCCCTCGTTGGCGAAGCGTTCGGTCACTTCCTTCATGTGCGCGTTGACGCCGAAGATCTCCATGATCACCAGCAGCGCCGGCTTCCTGCCGTCGCCGTCGGGCGCGGCCACGTAGAGGCCCATGGACTTGCCGTCGTCGGCGGAGATGTCCACCGTTGCAGTGTGGATGCTCATCGTGTTCCTCCTGTTGGGTTTGTGTTCTTGTTCAGTTTCGATGGGTTCGACGAGAGTTCTCATTGACACGGGGTTCGCAAAGCTGTCAAGGAGGGTCCGCCGCGCGGTTTTGTTACCGTTGGGCGTTGTGCTACCCTTCCGATCTCGGGCCTGCGACACTCCGCCGGCCCACCCCCAGTCCCGACGCCCTCGCGGGTGCTCGGAATTCAACCGGGACGTAGCGACACCATGCAAATCTGCTGTTTGGACCTGGAGGGCGTCCTCCTGCCGGAAATCTGGATCGCGGTCGCCGAGCATTTCCACAACGACGACCTGCGGCTCACCACGCGCGACATCTCCGACTACGACCAGCTCATGCAGCACCGCCTGAAGGTGCTGCGGAAGAAACGCATCCGGCTGGCGGACATCCAGGGCGTCATCGCCGGCATGGAGCCGCTGCCCGGGGCCAGGGACTTCCTCGACGACCTGTACCAAGACTTCCAGGTGGTGCTGCTGTCGGACACCTTCTACGAGTTCGCCATGCCGCTCATCCGCAAGCTCGGCAACCCGACGCTGCTGTGCAACTGGCTCACGGTGAGCCGGTCGGGGTACATCGCAAACTACATCCTCCGCCAGAAGGACGGCAAGCGCAAAGCCGTGCGAGCGTTCAAGCAGATCGGCTTTCGCGTGGTGGCGGCGGGGGACTCCTACAACGACCTGAGCATGCTGCGCACCGCCGACCGCGGCGTGCTGTTCAACCCGCCGGAGGCCATCGTCAAACGGTATCCGGCATTTCCGGTGTCACGCGACTACGCGACGCTGTCGCGGTTGCTGAAGCAATAATAAAGCGTGGCGGGCGCGGCGTACCTATCGCGCACGCCACTCCCCACAAGGAGAACTTCCATGCTGGACGTGCTTATTTCCAACGCCGACATCATCACCGCCGATCACCGTTACAAGGGTTCGGTGGGCATCCAGAACGGCTCCATCGCCGGGATCTATGCGCCCGGCGCCACGCCCGAGGCCGCCGAGGTGGTGGACGCCACCAACCTGGCGCTCATCCCGGGCGCGGTGGACATGCACTCGCACCACCGCGAGGGCGGCGAGCCCGGCGGCTACGACTACAAGGAGAACGTCCAGACGGCCACCATGCAGTGCGCCGCCGGCGGGGTTACCACGTCGGTGGCCATGCCCAACGTGACGCCGCCGCCCAACACGGTACCGCGCCTGGAGCAACTGTTCAGCGTGTACGAGCGTGAATCCTTCATCGACTTCAACGTCAACCCGGCCGGCACCATCCCGGAAGAGATCCCCAAGCTGGCGCAGCACGGCATCGCCGCCTTCAAGGTGTTCATGGTGGTGGACACGGGGCGGGACTACCCGCACATGCCGGGCATCGGCGTGCACGACCACGGCAAGCTGATGGAGATCATGGAGGCATGCGCCGCGGCCAACGTGCCGCTCATGGTGCACCCCCACGACCAGCCCCTCATGGACTACGTCGAGAAAAAGTACTGGGACCGGGGCGAGCACGACTGTCTGGCCTACGCCAAGGCCTATGCCGACTACGACGGCGTCATCTGGGAAACCGCCATCCAGTTCCTCATCCGCCTGCAGGCGGCCACCGGCGTGCACCTGCACCTGCTGCACATCCAGACCGAGGGCAGCGTGGACATGATCCGCCGGGCCAAGGCCGCCGGCCAGCGAGTAACCGCCGAGATCAACCCCTGGGCGCTGTTCCTGGGGCCGGACTGGAGCGAGATCGAGCGTCTGGGCTCCTACGCCCTTTCCTACTGGGTGCCGGAGAAGAACTCACCCGCCCTATGGGGCGGCCTGTGCGACGGCACCATCGACATCGTCGCCACCGACCACGCGCCGCACACGCGCGAGGAGAAGGAAGTCGGCTGGGAGGACGGCTGGAAGGCCCACACCGGCACGCCGTCCACGCAGTACTACATGAGCCTGCTCATGGACGCCGCCTCCAAGGGCAAGATCTCGCTGGAGCGCATGGTCGAGGCCACGTCCACGGGATCCGCGCGCATCTTCGGGGTGCACAACAAGGGCCGCATCGAGGTGGGCTACGACGCCGACCTGGTGCTGGTGGACCTGACCGCCGAAAAGGAAATCCGCGACGAGGACGTGCTCAGCCTCATCGGCTGGAGCCCCTACGCCGGGCGTACGCTGAAGGGCTGGCCGGTACGCACGTTCGTGCGCGGCGCCACCGTGTACCGCGACGGCAAGGTGGTGGGAAAGAAGGGCCACGGCCGGCAGGCCAAGGCCACGTACCCCGGGTAGGAATCCACTCCGTGTCCCGGGTCGGACGGCCCGGGACACCCCTCCAAAACACGCGTCCGCTCCGCCTCCGTGGGGAAACGGCAACGCGCCGGCGCCGCGACACGGGCTTACGCGATGAACACGCGGCCGCCGTCCACGTTGATCACCTGGCCGGTGATCATGTCGCTGTCGTCGGAGGCGAGAAAGGCCACGACCCCGTCGAGGTCGCTGGGAAAGAGATGGCGCTCGACGCTGCGCTGACGCAGCATGTGCTCCGAGGGCGTTTCCGGCGCTTCCCGCGCCTGCGAAGTGTCGACCCCGCCCGGAGCGACGGCGTTCACGTTGATGTTGAAGCGGCCGAGGTCGGTGGCCAGCGCGCGGGTGAGCCCGATGACTCCCATCTTGGACGAGACGTACTCGTGGCTCAGTGTGCGGCCATGGAGCGCCACTCCCGAGCTGATGTTGATGATCTTCCCCTTGGGCGAGCGCTTCATGTAGGGCACCACGGCCCGGGCCGCCAGGTACGTTCCGGTGAGGTTGACCGCGATGATGCGGTGCCAGTCCGCCACGTCGGCCTCCTCGATGGGCACCCGCGGGGTGTTGCGCACGATGCCCGCGTTGTTCACCAGGATGTCGATGCTGCCGAAGTGGTCGAAGGCCTTCTTCGCGCCGTCCCGTGTCTGCTGCTCCGAGGTCACGTCCATCTCCACCGCCAGGGACTTGCGCCCCTCGGCCGCCACCAGCCGCGCGGTCCCTTCCACCCCGGCGAGGTTCACGTCGGTGGCGCACACGTGGGCGCCCTCCGCGGCAAGCCGCACCGCGTAGGCCCGTCCCAGGCCCGTGGCCGCGCCCGTGACCAGGGCAACCCGATCAAGGAGCCGCATGCCGCTGCTCCGTTTCCCGGCCGAACAGGTCCGCGGTCGCACCGGCCCCCGGACCCGCGGGCACTTCACGCGTGTGGTCGACGACGTGACGCCGTTCCAGGTCCAGCAGGTGCTTCTTGATGTCGAGACCGCCGGCGTACCCGGTCAACCGCCCGTCTCCGCCGATGACCCGATGGCACGGGATGACGATGGGAATCGGGTTGTGCCCGTTGGCCGCGCCCACCGCGCGCACCGCCGCCGGCCGCCCCAGGGCGCGGGCCTGCTCGCCGTAGGAACGGGTTTCACCGTAAGGGATGTCTTGCAGTGCGCGCCACGCGCGCAATTGAAACGGCGTGCCCGCGGGCGCCACCGGCAGGTCGAAGTGCTTGCGGCCTCCCGCGAAGTATTCGTCGAGTTGGCGCCGCGCCTCCGCCACCACCAACCCGCCCTGATGCCAGCCGTCCTCCACGTTGCCGGGATGCCGTCCCCGGGAGAAGCGGATCATCCTGAGCGCGGACTCGTCCGCAACGATCAGGAGATCTCCCAAGGGACTCTCCATCCAGTCGTAGTACATGCTTCCCTCCCTAGTGTGGTGTCTGGTTCATTCGCATAATAAATATGCGAATTAACCAGACACCACACTAATGGCCTGTCCGGTTCATTCGCACAACAATCCGCCGGGCCGCGCTGCCTCCGGCCGGCTAACCTCCCCCCTCGGCGGCCGCCGCCTTGCGCGCTTCCAACGCCGCGGCCTCGGCCGCGGTCTTGCCCCACAGGGGCGGGTCCTTGAGATACTCGTCCTCTTCGGGAGTGTTGGGGCGTCCCAGGACGGCGTTGCGATGGGGGAAGCGGCCGAAGCGCTTGATGGCGGCGTGGTGCCCGACCGCCGAGCGCATGGAGTCCTCGACACCGAGGCTGCCGTACAGCACCAGCGCACGCTCCTGGTCGACCAGTTCCTCGCTGTGCTCGAACGGCAGGTAGATGAACGTTCTGGGCCAGCGGGAGATGCCGCGGTCGTAACCCTTGTCCAGGGCGTGGCGCGCCACCTCGCGCGCCTTGGGGTCGGTGGCGAAGGCGCGCGGGGTACCGCGGAAGATATTGCGCGGGAACTGATCCAGGCACAGGATCAGGGTCAGGCAGTCTTCGGCGGTCTCCTTGAAGTGGTCGAACTCTCCCGCCGCGGCCCGCTCGTGAACCCCGGTGTAGTGGTCGACCAGGTATTGGTCGAACTCCGGGGTGGACCGGAACCACACCTGGCGCTTCTCCATCTCCACGCTCAGGTCCAGCGTTTCAAACCAGAAGGATAGTATTTCTTTCGATAGGGGTTCCACGCGCCCTCCGTTGACGGCGGCGACAGTCCGCCGGCCGCTGGATGCGTTGCGCCTTTCCAGAGGGGCTCCGGCCCCGGCACCGTACCAATTAAAAATTGTTGCAAGTCTTGACCAAGACAACCCCAATTGCAACACTGCCGGGAATCCCGTATTCCCGGGTGGTGTCAATACCGTGCCCTGGAGGCTGTCACGTTATATTTCGACGAAAAGGTCAGGGCCAGTGGACGTTCACTGCGGAAGCAGAAGCTCCAAGTGCTCCAGGTCAACATGGGAAAGTACTGCAACCAGTCGTGCTTTCACTGCCACGTGGAGGCCGGTCCGGGCCGCAAGGAGATCATGGACCGGGACACCGTGGACGACGTGTTGCGGTTCCTGGAAAACTCCGACATCCCCACCGTGGACATCACCGGAGGCGCGCCCGAACTGAACCCCCACTTCGACCACCTGGTGGAGTCCTGCAGGGGGCTCGGGCGCCACGTCATGGACCGCTGCAACCTCACGGTCTTCTACGAGGAGGGCAAGGAGCACCTGCCCGAGTTCTTCAGGCGCCACCAAGTCGAGGTCATCTGCTCACTGCCGTGCTACACCCGGGAGAACGTGGACAGTCAGCGCGGCAACGGCACCTTCGAGTTGAGCGTGCGCGGGCTGCAGGAGCTGAACCGCCTGGGCTACGGACAGCCCGATTCAGGGCTTGAGCTCAACCTCGTCTACAACCCCATGGGCAACTACCTGCCGCCGCCCCAGGAGAAGCTCGAGGACGACTACCGGCGCATGCTCGGCGACGAACTCGGCATCGTCTTCAACCACCTCTATTGCCTGACCAACATGCCCATTACCCGCTTCAAGAAGTTCCTCAAGCAGCGGGGCCAGTACGACGACTACCTGCAGCTCCTGGAGGACAACTTCAACGCCGAAACGGTGGAGAAGGTCATGTGCCGGGACCTGTTGAGCGTGGCGTGGGATGGGTCGGTGTACGACTGCGACTTCAACCAGATGCTCGAGATGCCGCTGGGCCAAGTCAACGGGAAACGCCCCCACATCCGGGATTTCTCCGCGGCGGACTTCGAGGACCAGCCCATTCTCACGGCGAACCATTGCTACGCCTGCACCGCCGGCACCGGCAGCAGTTGCGGCGGCACGCTGGTTTAAGACGAATCCGCCCGGCGGGCGCCCCACCCGTCCATGCGGCTCTCCATCATCATTCCCGTCCTGAACGAGGAACGGACCATCGCAGCCACCCTCGCGGACCTCGCCCGAGTCGAGAACTGCGAACTCATCGTGGTCGACGGCGGCAGCACGGACCGAACGGCAGAAATCGTCCCCGCCACCCCGGCGCGGCTCGTGGTCTCGCGCAGGGGCCGGGCCACGCAGATGAACGCGGGCGCGCGCCAAGCCGCGGGCGACGTGCTCCTCTTCCTGCACGCCGACACGAACCCCCCCGCCGGCGCGAGCCGGGACGTCCAGGCATGCATGGCCGACGCCCGCTGCGTCGGCGGACGCTTCGACATCCGCCTGGACAGCACGCGCCCGCTGCTGCGCCTTGTCGGGCGCATGATCAGTCTGCGCTCCCGGCTGACCCGGGTCGCCACCGGCGACCAAGCCATCTTCGTGCGCCGTGCCGTGTTCGAGGATCTCGGAGGCTTCCCGGAAATACCGCTGATGGAGGACGTGGCGTTCTCGCGCGCGCTCAAGAAAGCCGGGCGCATCGCCTGCCTGCGCGCGCGCGTGGTGAGCTCGGCGCGCCGCTGGGAGAAGCACGGCGCGGTACGGACCATCCTGCTCATGTGGGCGCTGAAGCTCCTCTACCTCGCCGGCGTGCCACCGGCGCGGCTGAAACGCCTGTACGGCGAGGCACGCTAGCCCCCGGATCGTCATTCCCGCGAAAGCGGGAATCCAGGGGTTGGGCGGGGTATAGCGGCATGTTCCTCGCCCCACCACCCCTGGATTCCCGCTTTCGCGGGAATGACGATCCGGGGGCGTGACAATTCAACCAGTCTTCTACGGCGCAG
>JAPOPM010000242.1 GCA_026712905.1 Deltaproteobacteria bacterium | reverse complement strand
TCGGTCAAGTCCATCTACTACCAGGGCACGCGCCGGCGCGACGACGTGGTCGGCGTGATCTCGTGCTCCGCGCCCAGGCAGTTCTATTCCGCCCGCCAGGTGGAGGACCCGGAGTTCGAGGCGCGCATGGCCGACGCCGAAAGCCGGGTGGCCGGAGGGGAAGGGGAGGAGTTCCTGTGGGCGCCCGCCAGCGGCGCCATGGGGCCGTTCACATACAGGACCTACGTGAGCAAGTACGGCCGCCACGAGACCAATGACGTGCGCCCCCATGCCGCAAGGCTGGGCTGTCCGCTACTGATCACCGCCGGAGAGATCGAAGCCGCCTATTTTCGCGAGTTGGCGCGGGAACTGAACGAATCGGCGGGACCCGACAACTCCACCTGCATCATCGTGCCCGGCGCCGACCACTTCTACGCCGGCTGCGAGGCCTTCATGATCGACGCCCTCGACGGCTGGCTCAAGGAAAACGTGGCATAGCGCCCGGCAGGCGGTAGATGTAGAGCGTCTTTGGGAAGAGGCGCGAAAGCTGTAGGAACAGTCGTTCACCGCTAACTCGACGATCGCACGCAGGACGAAGGCGCAGGAAAGCGGGAACTTACCCGTATCCAACGTGCCGCGGCGCGTGGGATGTTCTCGTCAGCGAGGATTCTCATGCGCCCGGTGGGCGTTGTGCAGAGTCAATAGGGAAGACCTTCTCCTCTCGGAGCAACTCGCCCGCGTAGTGCAGACAGGCCCGTACGTCCTGGCTGCTCAGGGATGGGTAATTGTCCAGGATATCGGTCTCGTTCCACCCCTGGGCGAGCAGGTCGATGATGAACTCCACGGTTAGCCGGGTACCCCGGACCACCGGTTTCCCGACCATGATCTTCGAGTCCACCACGATGCGGTCATGCCAGCTCATCGCATACCTCCACGGTGAAGTCATGGGTTCGTCACGGCCTCAAGAATGGCTAGTGCCGGGCCAGCAGCCTGCCGTACCCCTCCACCGGTTCGTCCAGCTTCATGGCCTTCAGCGCGGTCCAGATCCAGGCCTGGGTGTTGGTGACCACGGGCTTGCCGAACTCCTGCTCCAACTGGTCGATGATGGGCGTGATGCGCCACTTGTTGCAGGGCATGTAGAGTCCGTCGACGTCGGGGTTTTCCTGGAGCAGCGAACGTGCGACTTCCAGACCCGACTCCGGCGGTAGCGTCCAGATGACTCTCGAGTTCTCGTACGCCAGACCCCGGTAGGCGGCGACGTGGATGTCGTCGTGTTCGAGGAAGCGGACCAGCCGGGCATCCTGGTCCTCGGGGAAGGGGGAGGCCATCACCACGTGTTTGAGCCCCAGGTCCCGGCAGGCGTCCACCACCGATGTCAGCACCGTGGATGCGGGCACGGGCGTGACCTCACCCACGGCGGCCAGGAGCTGTCGGTCCGAGCCGGGGCCCTTGTAGGACAGGAACAGCTCGCCGGTGAGCATGAGGAAGTCGAGGGAGTACTCGGTCAACTCCCGCACCAGGCCGAAGAACTCGCTCTCGGCCCGGGCGAACTCCTCGTCGGTGAACTCGCGCACCCGGAGCCCGCGCCCCTCCACCGTGATGTCCGGCGGCAGGATCCGGTAGACGTCCGTGAGCACCTCTTCGCTCATGTTCGGCGATATCAGGCCGATGCGTTTCATTGCGTTTCTCCCGCTTCGAAAGGCCGCCGCCCCACGCGTCAGGCGACGGCACCCGTCCTACACGTTGCCCAACGACAGGAGCGAGAGGGACTTCACCTCGAAGTCCTTGACCCAGTACTCGCCGGTGTACATGTTCGAGGCCCCCTTGGCGATGTCGGCCCGGGCCTCGCTCGCGACGTATCGCTGCATGTCCTCCTGCGTCTCCCAGAAGGTGAGGGAGATCCCTTCGTCGGGATTCTCGGAACTGCGCAGCAGTTGGCGTCCGCGAAAGCCTTGCATGTTGGCCGTGGCGGGCACCACGACCTCGTTATAGTAACGTTCGTACTCGGTCCACTTCCCGAGCCGAAGCTTGCCCCAGAATATCCTGCAGACCATTTTCTCCTCCTGAAGCCGGCCGGTTCAGCCGGCCGGATTGCGGCAGATGACGTTGAGCAGGGCCTGGCGCCCCTCTTCCTTGACGGCCTTGAGACCGCGCTCCAGCGCCGCCGGCAGGTCCGTGGGATCGTCCACACGCTCGGCGTAGGCGCCGCACGCCTGGGCGGTAAGCTCGAACTGCGGCGACGGCGTCAGGTCCGTTCCCGGGAAGTTCTTCGTCTGGTGGGCGACGCCGTCGGGGTACAGCTCGCGCACGGTGCTGAGCGTCGCGTTCCACGCCTGGTTGTTGTAGATGACCGTCAGGAACGGCACCTGGTACTTTTGCGCGGTGAAGTGGCACGCGGTGGGCACGCAGAACATGTAGGAGCCGTCCCCCTCGCAGGCGATGACCGTGTGGTCCGGCGCGGCCAGCTTGGCGCCGATGGCGGCGCCCATGCCCCATCCCAGGTGCCCGGCGGGCGCCTGGTCGAAGAACGATCCGGGGCGTTCCAGTCCCAGCACCGGCCCCAGCGGCGAGGTCACGGCCTCGCCCATCACGATGGTCTTCTCGTCCACCACGTCGGCGATGCAGCGGGACACCCACAGGGGATGAATGGGGCGCTCGTCCTTGACCTTGTCGATGCGTGCCGCGATCTCCGCCCGGTTCGTGTCGTGGGCAGCCTGGATGCGGCTCCGCCGCGCCTCCACGCTCTTCCGCGGGGCGTCCGAGCCGTCGAGTCCCTCGCGGATCAGGCCGTTCAGTACCGGCAGCGTCACGTCCGAGGAGCCGGTCATGGCGTGGTCCACCGGGAAGCCCCATACCGGAATGGAGGAGAACAGCGGGTCCACCTCCAGTTGCAGCACCGTGGCCTCGGCACGCAGGTTGTCGCGTGTCGCCGGTGTCCAGGGCACGTCGATGTCGATGAGGAAGACCACGTCGGCCCCCTTCACGTGGGCGGTGATATCGTGCCCGGCGTGGCACGGGTGGCTCGACGGGAAGTTCATGTAGGGCGACTGCGGGTGCTGCACCACCGGAATGGCCAGCAGCTCGGCCAACTCCACCAGCGGCGCCACCGCGGCCGGGGTCTTGCCGAGGTAGCGGGTCACGATCACCGGGTCGGCCGCGCTCAGGAGCACTTCCGCGGCCTGCCGCAGGTCCGCGATGGGGGTCTGGATCTTGCTCGGCGGCTTGAACGCGTCCGCCGAAACTCGCGTGGACTCCATCCCCTCGTACAGCCACTCCCGCGGCAGCGACAGGTACACGGGGCCGCGCGGCTCGGCCATGGCGATCTTGAAGGCGCGCGGGACGATGGCGCCGAGCTGCTCGTTGGCGCGGTTCTCGAAATCCCACTTCACGAACTCGCGCACGATGCCGCCCTGGTCGCGGGACTCCTGGCGCCAGTGGATGTGGCGGCTCTTGCCCCCCGGCACCTCGCCCTCGGTGACCGGCGTGCGCCCGGCCACGAACAGCATCGGCACCTGGCACGCCTTGGCGTTCATGAGGCCACCGAGGCCGTTGGCGGTGCCCGGCAGGGTGTGCACCAGCACCACCTGCGGCTTCCCCGAGGCGCAGTAGTAGCCGTGGGCCATGGACACCGCCGCCTGCTCGTGGGGCACCACCAGGATCTCCGCGCCCTTGGCCTCACTGCGGTGCATCTTGGCCAGGGCCTCCAGGATCGGCCCGTGGTCCGTCCCGGTGTTGGCGAAGATGTAGTCCACGTCCGGATTGGCGTTGATCTGCGCCAGAAAGGCTTCCGCGCCGTTGGCCACGGCCACGTCTTCGAATTCGGGTGCCGGCATGTTCGTGTTCTCCGTTGGTTTGGGACGGCCGCCATGCGCGGGCCAGCCCGCAAACTAACAACGGTGCCTCCGGCATGTCAAATTGACGGCAGGCGTGCCGAAGTCGAGTTGACCGGGTTTCCGAATCCCTTTATGCTCGGCGCTTCGCCGGCGCGAATCAGCCTGCGAACCAGCCTGTTTCCGGAGGATGCGGCCATGAGTGAGTCTCGCGAAGAACCGCGGAAGATCGAGGGCACCTACGTCTTCGACGGCGCCCAGTCCAGCAAGGGATACCGTCTCAACAAGTTTTTCTTTTCCCTCAACCGGGCCGAGAACCGCGCGGCTTACAAGGAGGACCCCGAGGCGTTGATGGAGCGTTTCGGGCTGTCCGACTGGGAGAAGCGGAAGCTGCGCGAGAAGGACTGGCTCGCGCTGGCGCGGGAGGGCGGCGCCAATATCTACTTCATGTACAAGATGGGCTCGGTGACGGGCGACAGCCTGCAGCACATCGGCGCGGCGTTCCGCGGCGAGACGCTGGAGGAGTTCCTGAGCACGCGCAACGTCAAGGGAGCGAGGTAGCATGGGCAGGATCGTTGCAGGGATCGGGTCGTCGCACGTGCCCGCGGCGGGCGCGGCGTTCGACCAGGGTAAGCAGGACGCTCCGGAGTGGAAGCCGCTGTTCGATGGCTACCGGCCGGCCATGGACTGGCTGCGGGAGGCCCGCATCGACGTGGCCATCTTCATCTACAACGACCACGGCTCGGCGTTCTTCTTCGACAAGTACCCGACCTTCGCCATGGGCGTGGCCGAGAGCTACCCGCCGGCGGACGAGGGCTGGGGCGCGCGCCCGCTGGACCCGGTTCCGGGCGACCCGGAGTTCTCCTGGCACATGGCCGAGTCGCTGATCCGGGAGAGCGAGTTCGACATGACCGTGTGCCAGGAGATGTCGGTGGACCACGGCCTGCTCATGCCGCTGCCGCTGCTCTGGTCGCACCAGCCCGAATGGGACATCAAGGTGGTGCCGGTGGCGGTCAACGTCGTGCAGCACCCGCTGCCCACGGCGCGGCGCCTGTGGAAGCTGGGGCAGGCCCTGCGCAAGGCGGTGGAGAGCTATCCGCGGGACATCCGCGTGGCGGTCCTCGGCACCGGCGGGCTGTCGCACCAGCTTCACGGCGAGCGTTTCGGCTTCCGCAACGAGGAATGGGACCGCCGCTTCATGGAGCGCATCGTGAGCGGCCCCGAGGAGCTCGTGGAGCTGTCGCACCACGACTACATGGTGCAGGGCGGCGCCGAAGCCGTGGAGATGATCATGTGGCTGGGCATGCGCGGCGCCATGTCCCCCGATGTGCGGCTCGTGCACCAGAACTACTACGCGCCCATGCTGACGGGCATGGGGCTGCTCTTGCTGGAAGACACCGCACCGTCCTGACCGCGGCGCCCGCCACATCTACTCTTCGGCAGGCAACCCAACGGTATCCGCCACCCGCTGCGCGTAGTGGTTCCAGGTCCAATCGTAGACTTTCGACACGGCGGCCTGAAGGCCTCCCTCCACCACGAAGGCGAAGGCGTCAAGGTCCGCTTGGGAGAGCGTGGCCGGGCGCGCCCCGCCGCTGGCGCGGGCGGCGTCCAGAGTGACCCTGGCCAGCGTTTCCAGGCGTATGCCCAGCAGCGTGACGGCTTCCACGGTCGGGCCGATGACCGTGAGGCCGTGGCCGCGCATCAGGCAGCAGTCCCGATCACCCATGGTCGCGATCAGGTCGGCCGCCAGCTCCGGGCTGTCGATCAGCACCGACCTGGGGTAGAGCGGGATCCCCTGAATCGCGGCGCTCAGGCTCAAGGGGTCGTAGCAGCCGTAGATGGGCCGCAGCTCGAGCCCGGCGATGGTGGCGACGAGGCAGTTGTACGGATGGGCGTGCAGCACGGCATTGGCTTCGGGGCGCGCTTTGTACATCTCGCCGTGGATCGGCAGCTCGATGGGCAGCCGGTATCCGTCCACCTGTTCCACGTCGCGGTCGAAGCCGACCCGGCGCACGTGGTGCACGTCGGTGTAGAGCAGCCCCTTTTCCGGCGCCTTGTCGTCGCCTCCGAGGCAGCGGAGGAGCATCTCGTCGGAGTCGGGAACGCGCACCGACAGGTGTCCGAGAATGTCGCCCAGGCAGCCCTGGCTCGCCAGGATGCGGGTCCCCAGCGCGACCTTGCGCCGGAGGGTCTGTAGCGATTCGTCCATGGTCGTCCTTTCGCTCCACCGTTTTCGCCGGGCGGCGTATGCACACGGGTAAACCGCCTGCGCGGCCGAGTGTCAAGCACGACGTCCCGAACCGTCATTCCCGCGAAAGCGGGAATCCAGGCGGGGTAAGGCGGTCGACCCGCCCATCACATCGCAATTGAATCAGGCGAATCCTTCATCTATGGTCAGGCTGTTTCATGACCGCTTACGCCACCATTCACGAGTTGCTGTCCCATCAGGCCGCGGAGCGGCCGGACCAGCCCTGCCTGATTCACGAGGAGCGGCAGTGGACCTACGCTGAGCTCGCCGCGGAAGTGGAGCGGGTGGCGCGTGCGTTCGCGGCTCTCGGGCTCCAGCCCGGGCAGCGTGTCGCCATCCTGCTTCCCAACTGTTCGGAGTTCCTCTGCACGGTGTTCGCCATGGCTCGCACCGGCGGCGTGTTCGTGCCTCTCAATACCGCGCAGACCGCGGACGAGCTTCGGTACCTCCTGGCCCACTCGGAAGCACGCTACCTGCTGACTTCCGAGGCCTTCATGCCGCTGATCCAGGGCATCCGCGGGGACTGTCCCGAGCTGGAGCAGGTGGTGACGCTCGACGGCGAAAGCACCGACGGTGCCTTGGGCTGGGAGGAATTCATCCGCGGCGCCGCCCGCGCCCCGGCGCTCACGGAAGTCTCGCCCGAGGACATGGCGTCCATCATCTACACCTCCGGCACCACCGACCGGCCCAAGGGCGTCATGCTCCAGCACTTCGCCTTCGCCTTCGCCCCGAGCAACCGCGCACGGGCGCTGGGCTGGACCGGGGACGACCGCGTGCTGGTGGTGATGCCGCTGTTCCACGTGAACGCTCTCTGCCACATGACCCTCGCGATGTTGTCCGTGGGCGGCGGGGTGGTGTTGAAGGAGCGTTTTAGCGCGTCGCGTTTCTGGGACGACGTGAAGTGCCACGGCGTCACCACCTCGAGCATCATGCAGACGATCCCGCGAATCCTGTTGAACCTGCCGCCGGATCCGGGGGACGCGGACACGCCGTTGCGCCAGGTCATGGCGCTCTTGCCGCCGGACGTGCATCTGGAGTTCGAGCGGCGTTTCGGAGTCACCGCGATCCCCACCTACAGCCTCACCGAGGACCTGCTGAGCGTTCTCGGCCCACTCGACGTATCGCGCCGGAAGCTCGGCAGTTGCGGCGTGCCCATCGCGCCGGACGTGCACCGGGTGCGCATCGTGAACGACGAAGGGGAGAACTGCACGTCCGGGCAACTTGGGGAGATCGTCAAGCAGAGCCCGGCGGTGATGATGGGCTACTACAAGAATCCCGCGGCCACCGCCGCCGCCCTCCGGGACGGCTGGCTTCACACCGGCGACCTCGGTTACCTCGACGAGGACCGGTTTCTGTACTTCGTCGACCGCAAGAAGGACATCATCAAGCGCGGCGGCGAGAACATCGCCTCGGCCGAGGTGGAACGTGTCCTCAACTCCCATCCTCTCATCGCCGAGTCCGCGGCGGTGGCGGTACCGGACCTCATTCGCCAGGAGGAAGTGAAGGCGTGTGTCGTGCTGGCCGCCGGGGTTCCGCGCGAGGACCTGCCGCCGGAGCGACTGTGGCAATTCTGCGCCGAGCGCCTCGCGGCCTTCAAGGTCCCGCGCTATCTCGACTACAGGCCGGAACTTCCCAAGACGCCGAGTTCGAAGGTTCAGAAGAACCTCCTTCGGGACGAGGGCGTAGGGCCGAACGTGATGGACAGGATGGAGCGGCAAGACATCTTGCGGTGAGATTGCATGGAACGGGTACGGGTTGGAACCGGTGCTGGTCCGATGAAACAAGAATCGCCTTGACAAATATCACCGGGGCGGGCCAAAAGGTGGTGTCGGCGCCACCAGACGCCGCAACCGCACTTGAAGGAGGGACACACAGTGGCAAAACGCAACACGAGCGCGGCATTGAAGCACCGTCCGGAGGACTTGGGCACTCCCGAGATGCATTGGGGCAGCGACGTCGTCGCGGCTGTGGCTCGCGAACTCGACTTCAAGTACATCGCGCTGGTTCCGGGGGCGAGCTATCGCGGCTTCCACGACAGCTTGGTGAACTTTTTGGGTAACGAGAACCCGCAGATGGTGACGTGCCTGCACGAGGAACACGCGGTGTCCATCGCGGACGGCTATGGCAAGGCCACGGACGAACCCATGGCGGTGGCGCTGCACTCGAACGTGGGGCTGATGCATGCCACCATGACCATATTCAATGCCTGGTGCGACCGCACCCCCATGGTGATCTTCGGCGCCACGGGCCCGGTGGACGCGAACAAGCGGCGTCCCTGGATCGACTGGATCCACACGGCCAAGGACCAGGGCGCGCTCATCCGCCATTACACGAAGTGGGACGATCAGCCGTCGTCGCCCATCGCGGCGGTGGAGTCGGTGCTGCGGGCCAACCAGATCGCGCGCACCGCCCCCTTCGGACCGGTCTACGTTTGCCTCGATGTGGGTCTGCAGGAGGAAGCGCTGCAAGGGGAGGTGCACATCCCGGACGCTTCGCGTTATGCGCCGCCGGAGCCGCCCTTCGCACCCTCGGCCGTCGTCAGGCGGGCAAGGGAGGTTCTCAAGAAGGCCAAGTTCCCGGTCATCCTCATGGGACGGATGTCCCGCGGCGAAGCCGACTGGGAACGCCGCGTCAAGCTGGCCGAGTCCCTGAACGCCCCCGTGCTCACGAGCTCCAACGACCCGTCGTCCTTTCCGACCACCCATCCGTTGCACCTTGCTCCGCCGGCACTGCGGCCGTCCAAGCAGGCCACGGCGCTGGTCAAGAAGGCGGATGTCATACTGAGTCTCGACTGGCTGGACCTGGCAGGGTACCTGCGCGGCTGCCTGGGAGCGTCGCAGACGCAGACGCCGGCCGACAAGACCATCATCCACTGCTCCATGGATACCTATCGCACCAACGGCTGGAGCATGGACCACCAGGCGCTGCCCGCCGCGGACATCCCGGTGGCGGCATGCCCGGACACCTTCGTGGAACAGATGCTGGAGGGTTTCGGCCGCAAGCGGCCCGCCGCGGCCGGGTTGAAGACCGTCAGCCACTGGACGCGCACGCCCGTCGGCCGGGCACGGCCCAAGGGGGGCGCCCCCATGACGCTGATGGACATGGCGCTCACGGTGCGCGAGTTCGCCCGCAGCCGGCCCGTGAGTTTCGCGCGCCTGCCCATCGGCTGGCCCGGCGAAGGCTCGGAGTTCACCGGCCCGTTGTCCTTCATGGGCAACGACGGCGGCGGCGGCGTGGGCAGCGGCCCCGGGCATGCCGTCGGTACGGCGCTTGCTCTCCAGGGCAAGGGACGGCTGGTCGTGGGCGTCCTGGGGGACGGCGACTATCTGATGGGCTGCAACGCGCTCTGGACCGCCACGCACATGGACCTGCCGCTGCTCGTCGTCATCGCTGACAACCGTTCCTACTACAACGACGAGATGCACCAGGAACGGGTCGCGGTGATGCGCGAGCGGCCGGTGGGGAACCGCTGGATCGGGCAACGGCTGGACGACCCGCCCGTGGACCTCATCGCCATGGGACGCGCCCAAGGCTTCGACGGTGAGGCGCCCGTGTCCACTTCCGAGGACCTGGCCGCCGCCCTGGAGCGTGGCGCCCAGGTGGTGTCCAAGGGCGGACGCTACGTCATCGACGCTCTGGTGGAACCGGGTTACGCGGACAGCGAGGCCGATCAGCGCGCGGACATGACCAAGAAGAAGTGACGCGGGACGTGGTGCCCGCCACTGGGGGGCGACCGCAGGTCGCCCCTACAAGTCATCGCGCCTTGCCGGCGACAAGAAATCCTCCGCATATTGTTATGCGAATTAACCGGACACCACACTAGACGTCGAAGAATACGGTCTCGCGCGGACCCTGCAGGCGGATCTCGAAGTCGTAGACCGGCGGTGCGTCGCCGGATGTGCGCGGGACGGCCAGAAGGGTGTCGCGCCGGCCGGGTTCGGTGATGGACCGCAGGACCGGATCCTGGTCGTTGGCCGCGGTCTCGTCGGCGAAGTAGATCCGCGTCACCAGTTGCTTCAGCAGACCGCGCGCGAACACGGACAGGGAGATGTGCGGCGCCTGCGCCGTTTCGCCCGGCCCGGGCACGCATCCTGGCTTGACCGTGACGACGTCGAAGCGGCCGTCGGCGTCCGTGATGGCGCGGCCGAATCCCTCGAAACCCGCCACCAGTGGCACCTCTCGCGTGTCCTCGGCATGCGCGTAGCGGCCGTGGACGTTGGCTTGCCACACCTCGATGACGCAGTCGTCCACGGGCTGGCCGGCGCCGTCGACGATGCGTCCCTGAATGCGAATGGCGCCGGCGGCGTCCGGCGCCGCCAGTTCCGCGCCGCCTTCCCACGGCACCATGATGCGGTGAAACGGGCCGATGGTCTGGGAAGGGGTGGTCCCGCGCTGGTTCGCCACTGATTCAACCCTCCATGGGGGTGGCGTCCCGGCCCCGCAACACGATGTCGAACTCGTAGGCGAGCGCCCATTCCGGTTCGGTCTTCTCGAGGTCGAGTCGGCACACCAGCCGTCGTCTCGCCGCCGCGTCGGCGGTCGCATTGAAGATGGGGTCGCAGTCGAGCAGCGGATCGCCCGGAAAGTACATCTGCGTGATCAAGCGCGTGACGAACGCCGTGCCGAAGAGCGAGAAGTGGATGTGCGCCGGCCGCCAGGCGTTGGGATCGTTGCCCCAGGGATACGCGGCCGGCTTGATGGTCACGAAACGGTAGCGGCCGTCCGCGTCGGTGGTGCAGCGTCCGCCGCCGCTGAAGTTGGGATCGAGGGGAGCGGGGTGGTTGTCGCCGTCGTGGCGATAGCGGCCCGCCGAGTTGGCCTGCCAGAGCTCCAGGAGGGCGTCGGGCAACGGTCTGCCATGGACGTCCAGGACCCGTCCGTGGACGATGATGCGCTCGCCCAGCGGCTCGCCGTCGTGCTGCCGGGTGAGGTCGTGGTCCAACGGGCCGACCTTCTCGTGGCCGTACACCGGCCCGGTGATTTCCGACAGCGTGTGCGGCAACGGCACCAGGGGCCGCTGGGGCGCCCGCAGCACCGTGGAGCGGTAGTCGGGGTAAAGGTACGGCGGCTGTGCCGCCGCTGGGTCGCGTTGGTATCCGGTGGGCCGGGCCATTTTCTCCTCGCTTTCTTGAAGACGATTACGTCGTACGGCGGGGCTTGTAAAGCAGCGACGTTGCCGCGCCCGCGAGTGTGATCACTCCGACCCAGACGAAGCCCATGTCGAAGGCGCCCAGGTCGCCGCACAGCCCCAGGAACCAGGGGATGCCGCCGCCGCCGATGACGAACGCCACGGGTACCACCAGGGAGACGGCGGTGCCTCGGGTCTGGGCATCGCCCAGGGTCGACAGGGCGGTGAAGCCGGCGGGGAAGAAGCCCACCGCCACCGAGGGTTGGATGACCACCGCCGGCGCGATCCAGGGGTCCGGCACCAGGCCCAACAGTGCCACGGTGACGCCGCTGAGGGTCAGGGTCACGGTTACGGTGCGGCGCACGCCGAAGCGGTCCGCGGCCCAGCCCGCCACCAGGGCCAGCACCGGACAGGCCGCGCGCGAGAGCCCCACGAGCGTGTTGGCCCAACCCTCGTCGAGACCGCGGGTGGACACCAGGTAGAGCGGCAGCATGGTGAAGACGCCGAGGGTGATGGCGACGCCCATGATGAACATCACCAGGACGATCCACAGCATGGGATCCCGGAGGAAGCGCCAGACCACGGCCAAGGCGGGCGGCTCGCCGGCGAACCTGCCGCCGCGGCCGAGAAGAGCGTAGAGCCCGCTGGACAGGAAGGTGACGGCGCCGAAGCCGAAGAGGATGGTGCGCCAGGGCAGGCTGCGCAGCAGCAGCTCCCCGAGCAGCGGCACGGTCACGAAGCTCACGTTGGGGGCCAGTTCGTGGATGGAGATGGCCTTGCCCCAGTGCGGCCGGCTCACCAGGGAGGTGATGGTGGCGATGGCCGACGGCAGGTAGAGACCGGCGCCCAAGCCCATGGCGAACATTCCGAGGCGCATGCCGCTCAGGCTCGGCGCGCCCGACACCGCCATTGTGGCCAAGCCCAGCAGGGCAAAGGAGAGAATGATGGTGCCGCGGTGCGTCAGCCGGGCCGAGACGTACCCGGCCCCGGTCATGGCCGTGAGGTAGCCGGCGGAAACGAACAGGAAGAACATGCCGGCCTGGGCGTGGGTGATGCCGAGATCCGCCTCCACCGTCGGCAGCAGCGGCGCCAGGATGACGCGTCCGGTGAAGTTGAGCAGGAAGATGACCGCCATCAGCAGCACGGCGGGAGCCTGCCGGCGGAAGGCGTCGTCGATGGGGGTGTGCGGGAGGCCTATGGCCGGCCTCCGTCCTCGATCATCGCCTCGGGGCTCTTGTCGGCAGAGCCGCGGACAGTCGGTCTCCAGTAGGCGAAGCCCATGCCGCAGCCCGTGCCCGCGGGCGAACGGTATCCGGGAACGTAGTCCACCAGCGTCATCTCCATGGGCTCCGCGAAACCGCCCAGGGCGATCCAGTTGAGGATTTCGGAGGTGCCGCTCCTGAGCTTTTCGCGCGGAAGCGCCCGGAGCGCGGCGGTGTCCTTGTCGGCCAGGGCCTTCAGCGTGGCCCGGTCGATGTCTTCGTCGACCACGAAGTGGCTCAGGCCGCCGGACGCCATGACGGCCACCCGGGCGTCCGAGTCCCACGACTCGATGGCCTTGCGCACGCCTTGTCCCAACGCGTAGCAGCGCCCCGGCGTGGGTTGGTTGGGCGGGTAGTAGGTATTGACCATCACCGGCACCATGGGCAGCGTGCTTCCGGGAAGAAGGCGCCGGTAGAGAAAGCTGAACGCGTGCCCGACGCCCTCGCGCAGCCGGTTGGTCCGGGCGATGTCGAAGTCGTGGTCCGAAAGCCAGCCGATCAGGTGCTCGGCCAGGGCCGTGTGGTTGGAATAGACCGGGGCGGTCTCGGCCCAGCCCCGCTGCTCGGCCTTCTTCCACTCCGGCAGCGGCCCGGTGCGCGGCGCGATGGTCATGTCCCGCCCGTGGTAGACCGCGAAGGTCGGCATGTTGTCGTCGAGGAACTGCTCGTGCTGGTCGTCGCCGAAGGTGACCACCACGTCCGGGCGCGCTTCCCGGAGCGTGTCGCCCAGCACTCGCAGGGCGCGTTGGCAGGCCTGGAATCGCTCCCGGTACCGTTCCGCCGTGATCTCGCGGCCGATGTCCGATTTCGCCGCGGCCGTCAGCGCCGGGTAGTCCAGGGTGGGATCGGTCTCGTCCTTCGTCTGCAGCAGGCGCCAGTCGGCGACGCTCAACTGCGGCGTGTGGGATGTTGCCAGCGCCAGAACGATCTCGGCCATGGCGCCTTTTGTATCAGATGCGGGACGCCAAGGCACCATTCGGCCGCTACGGAGGCGATTCGGCAGGTATTCCGCTCGGACACCGCGTGCCTGCGACGGCCCTCGATCCCGGTTTCGGGTTGACACTCCGAAAGATCCTTGGATAAAGTTCCCCGGTGCGAGATTTTCAACCCCATCAGGAGGTACCGATGAGACTATTCATGGCCATGACCGCCATGCTTCTGGCTGTCATGATTTCCGGCCCGCTTTATGGAGCGGATGATTTCTATAAGGGCAAGAGAGTACGCTTGATCGTTTCCTCAAGTCCCGGAGGGGGTAACGACACATACTCGCGCCTCATTGCGCGACACATTCCCAGGCATATCCCGGGTAACCCGTCGTTTGTCGTGCAGAACATGCCCGGCGCCGGCGGCATCATGGCCGCGGACTACCTTTACCGGAAGGCCAAGCGGGACGGCACGGTGTTG
>JAPOPM010000241.1 GCA_026712905.1 Deltaproteobacteria bacterium | reverse complement strand
CGGCCGAAACCCGGCGGCGATTCCCGAGGGAGAACCGCTGGCGCGGTTGACCTACAACCCGCGCTTCGCCGAATTGCTCGATCGGATCGACGAGTTCATCGCGGCGAATTCGTTCTGAGCTTCGCGCCGGGGTCCGGTGCGCGAGAGAGACGGGATCGACGCCCCGGCGTGCGGCCGTTAACGTGACGGAACCCCAACAACCGATCCCAACCGTAGAGGCCACCGAACGTCTCGCCAGCCAATCGTCGACGCGACGAAGCCCATATCATCCACAAGGCCGGCCGCAGAAATGCCGGCGCCGTTCCCTCGCCCTGCCCGCGTGTAGAAGTTCACGTTTCGGAGAGGACGTCGGGTCGCTCCTCCCCGCTGCGTGCTCGCCTTGCACCGCACCTCCACGTGCTCCCTGAGATAGCGCGCGGCGAGTTCCGCCACCGTCCCCGGCGCCTTCTCCTCCGGCTCCTGACCGCTCTTGATCCGCGAGATCGCCAGCGCCGCCCCGCGCCGCGCCCCGTCCGCCGTCAGCACCCCGTGCCGCCCCAGCGTCACCCGCCTCGACTTCCCCCGGTGACGGGTCTGCACCACGTACACCTTGGACCCCGGCGGATACACCCTTACCCCGAACCCCGGCAGCCTGTCGTCCCAGGCGATCCAGGGCTTGTCCTGGGGTTCGAGGGCGTCTACGGCGCGTTTGTACAGGGTGAGCTTGACCTTAGCGGTGAGTTTTGCTGAATGTTCAGAATGCCTTCATTCATCCGTCAATACCAGAGGAGAAGTCGGAGCGCACGGGAGTGCGGTGGCAACGGCGTCTGGCGCGGCACGTTGCACCGAACTAATCGACATAACGGTGCTGTTGGCGCTCAGAACGAAAGTCTGAGCATCGGTACCGTCAATTGACAGGCGGGTTTTCCCCGACCGTCCCCGGTCGAACCGCTCCAGCGTCACCTGGACACGAAACCAGCGATTGACCCCAGCCCGGCGGGGCGCTACGGTGACTTTCCCCGAGGCTCCAAACTGACTTGAGTACGCTTGGCAAACACTGGGTCTTGATTGAATGGGGTTACATACCGATTACGGCTCAAATCAGAATATTCCTAACATATTGATAAACAAGTCAAAAACCAACACTCAACGCAGAAAAGACCAGCAAATTATGCCAGGTATTTGCGGGACACGACACTAGGCCCTGCGAATCGTCATTCCCGCGAAACAGAATGTGTCAAAACTCCCGAGGCAACGGTGTCTCCGAGTCGTCATTCCCGCGTTCGCGGGAATGACGACTCGGGGGGTTCGCGCCGATCCAGTTCACGGCGGACAGCCCGCACCTTGGCGAGGAACCGTTCCGTCGCCGCCTCGCCTTCCTCCGGGTTGCGAATGACACGGGGGGTTATCAGGATGACCAACTCGGTTCGGCCCGCGCGTTCCAGGTCGGTGCGGAAGAGTTGCCCCAGCACGGGAATGTCCATGAGCAGGGGAATGCCGACCCGCGTCTTGCGCAGTTCGTCGGTGATGATGCCGCCGATGACCAGGGTCTGTCCGTCCTGAAGGACGGCGGTGGTCTCCGCGTCCCGTACGTTGAAGGCATCGAAGGTCTGCCCCCCCACCGTGACCCGCTCACCGACGTCGCTGACCTCGACCCGCACCTGGAGGTTCACGAGACCGGCATCGTTGACCCGCGGGACGATGGTCAGGATCCGCCCGACGTTCTTGAACTGAATGGTGGTGGTGGTCGCCTGCGCCTCTTGCGACACCACCATCCCGGTGGCCACGGGCTGCTCGCTGCCCACGCGAATCCGCGCGGGCCGGTTGTCCAGCGCCAGCAGGTGCGGGGACGACAGCACCTTGACCCGCGCGTCCTGCATGAGCGCGTTGACGAACACCCGGAAGTCGCGGCCCGTGTCGGCAATGGACGTGAAGCCCGAATCGAGGGCCTGAAAACCCGTGCCCAGGGGTGCGCCGGCGGTGTTCTCGTCCGCCGCGGCGGGCGGGAAGAAGCCGCCTTTCGACAGGGCATGTTCCACTCCCAGCGCGAACTCGTCGGTGAGCGTCACCTCCGCCACCAGCACCTCCATGAGCACCTGACGCGGAACCGCATCCAGCTTTGCGAGGACCTCGGCAAGCCCAAGAAACTGCCGGCGCGTGGCCAGGACGACGAGCGAGTTGGTGGCGGGCTCGGCCACCACGCGGACGCCTTCGCTCGGAGCCCCGACATCTTCGTTCGCCGCCGCCGGCCGTGCGGTCGCCGAGGACCCCGGCCCCGCCGGCGCCGAGCCGGGACCCAGCCGTAGCGCGCGAGCCGGATTTCCGCCAAGAGTGGGGTCTCCGCCCAGGCCGTTGGTTCCGCTCGCGTCGAGCGCTTCTTCGGCGGCGTACAACTCGGGCAGGTCATCGAGCCCGCGCCGGCGCGACGGCGACTTCGCCTTCCCGGCGGAGCGGTTTCCGGGTCGATACAACTCGTTGAGCACTCGTGCGAGCGCGACCGCGTCGCCGTTCTCCACGGGCCGGATGAACACCTTCCGTCCCGGAGTCCGGGTGGCCACGTCGAGGCGTTCGAGCCAGCGTTGCACGTAGCGCCGGGCCGCCTCGCTGTAGGCGACCACCAGCAGCCGGTTGATCCGCGGCAACGGCAGGAACCGGGCGGCGAACGCATCGCCCTGCATCTCGGCGGCGGCGAAAAGGCGCATGGCGGCGGACAACTCGCGCGCGAGATCCTGTGCCCTGGCCGCCCTGGGCTCATACAGGTCCATGCGCGTGCCCGCGAACACCTCGACGTCGATCAACTCCATGATCTCAACCAGACGGCGAATATTTGACGGCAGATCGACGATAACCAGATAGTTGCCGCGGGCGTGCTCCAGTATCGTCCCGCCCGCGCCGAGGAACGGCGCCAGCAGCCCCTTCATCGCCGACGCCGGGAAGAACCGGACGGGGGTGATGCGCATGGCGAACCCCGCGTCTCCGCGGCCGTCCGGCGACGCGGCCCCGAGCCCCGTGGCAACGGTGGTGATCCGGTAAAGGCCGGCCTGCCGGATGGCGACGGCGTCGTGGATGCGCAGCAGCTCGTGAAAGATCGGCAGCAGGTCGGCGCGCCGCACGGGCTGGCCGCTGAAGATGGTGACGGCGCCCCGGACATCCGGGTCGATGGTGAAATTGAAGCGCAAGTGGCGCGCGAAGACGTGAATGACGTCGACCAGATCGGCGCCGTCGAAGTTCAGGGTCACCGTGCCGGCGTCATCGGCGTGATCACCGCCGGCGTCGCGCACCGCCGCGCCGGAGGCTTCCGCGGGGGGTTCCGCCGGCTGGCTCCGCGCCGGCCGGTCTTGCAGAAGAAGCCATGTCAGGAGCCATGCGACAATCCACAGCGTCTTGAAGGTCATGCCCGTGGGAAACGCAAAATACGGGCCGTTCAGGTTCCCAAGCCGAGAAGGTCGAACTTGAAGCCGATGCTCGTCCGGTCCGGATTGGTGCGCTGCTCCACGGACAGGGTCAAGGTCCAGCACTCGCATCCGGAAAGATACTTGATTCCCAGTTCGTTTCCGTCCCACCGGCCCTCGGCGCCGTCGTAGTTGCCATCGTAGAGCAGCAGCATCCTGTCCGTCGCCCGCAGCACGGCGCCGGCGTGCACGCCGTTCAAGGAGTCCCGCGGAGTGCATCGGGGGTCCCCGGGGCAGTCCGCCAGGAGATCCAGATTGGCGTGGTGCGCCAGGGGCGACAGGGCATTTGCCCGAATGAACCGATACCCCAGGGACAAGCTGCTGGGTCGCCGGAAGTCCCGGTCGGGCACGCTCGTTTCCACGGGCGCGGCGTCGGAAAGCGAGAACTCCAGGGCGGCCCTTCGGAGGTTCCAGGGACCGGGCTCCATTCCCAGGTCCAGGGACGCGTGCAAGCGGCTGACGGGATCCAGTGACAAGCCCAAACCCACTTCGGAGAGACCGTCCTCACCCGCGCGCGCCTTGTCGATGTCGAGACTGGCGGTGACGAAGGCGCGGCCGAAGGGCGCGACGGTCGACTGGGGGGCGCGGACGTCGGGTTCCTCGGAACCGCCGCCTGGAGCCGGTGCTTCCAACCCCTCGAGGGAGCCCCAGAAGCGGTTGTTCAAGGCGACCGTCAGTATGTTGCGGCGCCGGACGCGGTCGACCGGGTCCCATATTGGCAACTCGTCCTGATCCGTGGCGGGAATGAACAGGTACTCCACCGCCGGCTCCAGCACGTGCCGGACCCGGTTCGAGCCGCCGATGTTCCAGCGGTAGGTCCGGCTCAGCGCCGTGGTCAGCCGCCAGCGGAATTCCATCAGCTCCCGCGCACCGTTGCGGGCGAGGCCGCCGGTGTGGCCGCCCGCCGCAGCGAAACCGCCCTCGACGGTATCGAGCCGGTAGAGGGTCTCGCGCAACGCCACGCGGGTGTCCATGCGGAAGTGACGCACCGGAGCGGCCCGCCAGGTGAGCTCGGGCCGCACGTCCACCCGCAGGCCGTCCGGCCACTGCTCGCGCTGGTAGTGGGTCAACCGCGCGCCCCATTCAAGGCCGAGACCGTGGCCGAGCCCGCGGGCGCCGGTGAAGGAGAGGTCGGGGACCCGGTGCAGCGCGTGCCTCTGAGGCTGGACGAGGTCCTGCACGTAGTCCGCCTCCCCCGTCAGTGCCATGTCCGTCCCATGCCACTGAAAGCCGAGTCGTGACGCGCTGTACCGGCTCGTCCGCAGGATGTCCTCCTCGTCCGCACCGGAGACGAGGAACTCCGCCAGTTCCCGCGGCGCGACGCTGTCGCTGTAGACGGCGATGTCGCTGAACGTCGCCCAGCCGGCCGCGGGACCATGACGGTGAATCCCGCGCACGCTCCAGCGGCCCAGGGGAATCGCCGGATCGGCGATGCCGGTGTCGTCGGCCGGCGTCGCTCCGCGCATGCGCTCGTTGAAGTAGGAGAGATTCAACCGGGCGGCGGTGGTCCGGCCCAGGACGGTGCGATACTGCGCGCTCAGGCCGACGCGCGCCCTGGACTCGACGGCGAGATCGAGGGTGGCGTCATTGCTCTTGTCCAGCGCCCAGAAGAACGGTTGCCGGTAGAGGAACCCGTCGCGGCGGGACCAGCCGAAGGAAGGGACCAGGAGGCCGGTGGTGCGCTCCGTGAGGTAGGGAAATGACGCGTAAGGCAGATACAGGACCGGGACGTCGTACACGTAGAAGGTGGCGTCGTTCACCACCGTCTTCGCGCCCTCCTCCAGGCGCAGCCTCCCGGCGGCGATGCGCCACGGCGAAGCGCCTTCCTCGCACAGACAGGTGGTGAAGCGTCCGTCCCGGATCTCGTAGGTCTGCCCGGTGAACTTCTCCACCCGGCTGCCGCCGAGACGGATGCGCCCCTCCTCGACGAACACTTCCGCGTCGAGAATCGTGGCGGTCTCGTCGTCGAGGTTCATCTCCAGCTCGGTGGCCCGAAGCCGGTACCGGGGATCGTCGAGCCGTACCGATCCTTGCGCCCGCAGCGTGCGCCGCGCGTGGTCGAGATCCACCGCGTCGGCCCCGAAGACCGTCGCGCCCCGCCGGATCTCGACGCTGCCGCGCGCCCGGATCGTGTGAGGGGTCGCCTCGATGGTGTCTTCCGCCGACACCTCGATGGGTTCACCGACGTCCGGAGACTGGGCGTGAACGAGCGCGACGGGGAGGAAGGTCCACCAGCACGCCGCCGCCCACGCCGCCATGGATGAACGCCACGGAGATGAACGCCACAGAAGCATGATCGATGCCGTCGACTCGCACCGGGCCGCCGCGCGGCCCTATCGGCGCGGACCCCTCCCGGCCGCGCTCGCGTTGTCCCGCGTCACGGTGGCGGCGGCCTGGTCGCGCCGACGGCGCAACACGACCGCGCGCACCGCGCCCACGAGGTACAAGGACCCCGCCACCAGAATCGGATCATCGTGCCGCCGGCGGTCCTTCATCAGCCTGGCGATGGCCTCGGCGGGATCTTCCGTCACCGTCACCGGCAGCCCCCGCGGCACCGCCGCGCGGAGGGCCTCCGGCGCCGCCCCCCGCGGAGACGGGTTGCGAGTCAACACCACTTCCCGGGACACGGCGCAGAGCGCCCGCAGCATGGACCGCCAGCCCTTGTCCCCCATGCTGGCGAACAAGAGGCGCACCTTGCGGTCGCCGAAGAGACCCCGGACTTCGTCCACCAAGGTCTCGACCCCGCCCGGATTGTGGGCCCCGTCCAGCAGCACCGGGGGGATTCCCGGCAGAAGCTCGAAGCGCCCCGGCCAGCGCACCGAAGCCAGTCCGCGGCGGACCGCCTTCGCGCTCACGGGCAGGACCGCGTTCAGGATTTCCAGCGCCGCCAAGGCGACCCCCGCGTTATGCCGTTGATACTCGCCGCGCAAGCCCAGGCGCAAGCCTTCCAGGCGCCACTCCCGGCCGTGGTAGTCGAACCGGTCCGGCAGGCGCAGCACGACCGAGAAATCCTTGCGCCACTCGCGGATCGGCGCTTCCCGTTCGCGCGCGATGCGGTGGAGCATGCGTTTGGCGGCCGGCGGCAAGGCGCCGAACACCACCGGGACTCCGGTCTTGATGATGCCGCCCTTCTCCCGCGCGATATCTCCGATGCGCGTGCCGAGGAAACGTTCGTGGTCCCGGGAGATCGTCGTCACCACGCATACGCTCGGCCGGACGACGTTGGTGGCATCCAGCCTGCCGCCCAGCCCCACCTCCACCACCGCCGCGTCCACCTCTTGCCGCGCGAAGTGCAGGAAAGCCATGACCGTGACGAACTCGAAGAACGTGAGCGCGATGGAGGCTTGCCGTGTCTTTTCGGCGACCTCCCGCACCAGGGAGGTCACCGCGGCCTGAGGGATGGGCCGCCTGCCGACACGGATGCGTTCGGTGAACGCCTCCAGGTGAGGCGAGGTGTAGAGGCCCACGCGATGACCCTGAGCCGAAAGGACGGCGTGGATCATCGCCGCGGTGGAGCCCTTGCCGTTGGTCCCGGCGACGTGACAGACGCAGAAGCGGTGCTGGGGATTGTCGAAGAGCGCCAGGGCCGCGGACACGCGTTCGAGCCGCAGGTCGTGCCGCAGGTCGGTCTCGCGGCCGCTCAGATTGAAAATGAGATCGAGACTCTTCCGATAGGCGTTCACGACGGGCTCACGCCGCCTTGGCCGCCGCGATGAACTCTTTCATGCGCGGGTGGTCCTTGCGGCCCGGAGCGGCTTCGACGCCGGTGCACACGTCCACGCCGAAGGGTTCGAGTTCGCGCACCGCCGTGCTCACGTTGTCAACGCCAAGCCCGCCGGCGAGAATGACCGGCCGCGCCAGGGGGACCGTCAACCAGCTCCAGGTGAACGCGGCGCCCGAGCCGCCGAAGCCCGCGCTCCAGGAGTCGAGCAGGTAGTAGTCCACCGGATACTCACCGATTTGCCCCAGGGTCTCCGGGTCGCGCACGCGGAACGCCTTGATCACCTTGAGCGGCCAGCGGGCGCAGTAGTCGCGCTCCTCGTCGCCGTGGAACTGCACGGCGGTGAGGCCGGCGCCGCCCTTTGACCGGCAGGATCGGAGCACGGTCTTCACGTGTTGCCGCGACTCGTTGACGAAGAGTCCGGCGGTGCAGAGCCCGGCGGGCAGATCCCGGAGGATCGCGGCGGCGGCTTCCGGCTCGATGTAGCGGGGACTGGGCGGATAGAAGTTGAAGCCCAACGCATCGGCGCCGTACTCCACCGCCTTGAACGCATCCTCGGCGTTGGTGACGCCGCAGATCTTAACCTTGACCATGGGCGGCGGCCGTTCCGAGAAGCTCCGCGAGCTTGGCGCCCGGGTCCGGGGCGCGCATCAGGGTCTCGCCCACGAGGAACGCCCGGCCGCCGGCGGCCTCGATGCGCTCGACATGGGCCACGTCCTTGATGCCGCTCTCGCATACCGCGACAACGTCCGGCGGTATCCGGGGCAGGAGCGTCTCGGCGACCGCGAGATCCACCTCGAAGGTGCGCAGGTCGCGGTTGTTGATGCCGATGATGGAGGCGCCGATTCTCAGGGCCGTATCCAGCTCGCGCTCCGAGTGCACCTCCACCAGAACGTCCAGGGCCAGGGAGCGCGCTTCGGCGTGCAGGGATTCCACGGCGCCGTCGTCGAGCATGGCGGCGATCAGCAGAACGGCGTCCGCGCCAAAGGCGCGCGCCTCCACGAGCTGGTAGGGGTCGAGCACGAAATCTTTCCTGAGGAGGGGCAGGGCGACCTTCTCCCGGATCTCCGAAAGGTACAGCAGCGAGCCCTCGAAGAAGCGCTCCTCGGTCACCACCGAAACGGCCGTGGCCCCACTGGCTTCATAACGGGTGGCGATGCCGACGGGGTCGAAGTCCTCGCGGATCAGCCCTTGGGACGGCGACGCCCGCTTCACCTCGGCGATGACGTGCCGGGCGGGGCGGGACAGCGCCTCGCGGAAGCCGCGGCGCGGTTCATGGTAGAGCGCGCGGTCCATCAGCGCCTTCACCGGGTGTTCGTGGCGGCGTGTTTCGAGCTCCGCGCGGACGTGCGCGGCGATCCGTTGGAGAATATCGTTGCTGGGAGGCTGGGCGCCGTTATGTTTCATTGGTCAGGCGGATCAGGTGTTCGAGCTTTCCCATCGCGGCTCCCGAATCGATGCACTCCCGCGCCACGTCGATGCCTTGGGTGATGGTATCCGTGCGCTCGCTCACGCACAGGGCCGCGCCGCTGTTGAGCAGCACCACGTCCCGCGCCGGCCCGGGTTCGCCCTTCAGGACCGCCGTGACGATGGCGGCGCAATCCGCCGGGTCGGCGGCGGTCAGCCCCTCCGCCGGGCACTTCTCGAAACCGAACTCCCCGGGATCGAGCGTATAGCGCGCAACCGCTCCGTCCTTCCACTCCGCCACCGACGTGGGGCCTCCCAGCGAGATCTCATCGAGGCCTTCGTCGCCGTGCACCACCATGGCGCGTCGACTGCCGAGGTTGCCGAGGACCTGCGCCACGGTCCCGATAAGCGCGCCGTCATAGATGCCGAGGAGTTGATGACTGGCCCTGGCCGGGTTGGTGAGGGGGCCCAGGAGGTTGAAGATGGTCCGTATGCCGAGCTCGCGGCGCGGCGCCACGGCGTACTTCATGGCCTCGTGCATCATCGGCGCGAACAGGAAACCCAGCCCGACCTCGCGCAGGCAGCGTTCCACCGTTTCCTTGGGAACGTCGATCTTCACCCCGAGCTCGGCCAGTACGTCCGCGCTGCCGGAACCGCTGGAGACGGCGCGGTTGCCATGCTTGGCCACGGTGATGCCCGCGGCCGCCACCACGAACGCCACCGTCGTGGAGATGTTGAAGGTGTTCTTGCCGTCGCCGCCGGTGCCGCAGGTGTCCAGCACACAGCCCGGGCCCGCCTCGACGTGCAACGCCTTCTCGCGCATCACCCGGGCGGCGCCCGTCACCTCCTCCACGGTCTCGCCCTGGATGCGCAACGCGGTCAGAAATCCGGCCACCTGGATCGGCGTCGCCTCTCCCGTCATGACTTGGTTCATGACGTCCACCATCTCCGGCTCGCCGAGGTTGGCGCCGTCCACCAAGCGGGTTATGGCTTGCTGGATGTTCATTGGGTCCCCATGATCATCGGGTCGTACTTGTCCTTCTTGAGCCGCTGAAGCTCGACCATGGCCTCCTGGCGGCTTCGGTACCGCCCCACCCGGACCCGGTAGAAGGTCTTGCGGTTGAGTTGCCCGGAGGTGACATACGAATCATAGCCGCGCTTCTTGAGCTCCGCCGCCATTCTGTCCGCCCGTGCCCGGGTGTCGGCGGCGGCCACCTGCACGGTCCATGGAGTCTTGCCGTCGTCGGCGGGCGGGGTCTGCGCGGCGGGGACGCCGGCCTTGGGCGGGGGCTGTTGCGTCAACGTTTCGTAGAAGGTCATCTCCTGGTCGTCGCCGGGCGCAGCCGGGTTGACCGGCACCGTGACCCCGGCGTCCCCCTTGCGCACGAGCTTGCGCTCCTCGATGCTCTGTCCGATGAGGATGCCGAAGAAGAAGATGACGGCGGCCGCGCCGACGAAGAGCGACGCTACGCCGAAGAGCTGCCCGCGGCTGAAGTAGACGCTACCGCGGACCGTCGCCTTTCGATGGTTGGCCATAGACACCCATTCACCACGCGCTGTGGGGGTTGGCCGATGGGCACGGCCGTGCCCGCGGCGCACGGCGACGAGGAACTACCCTCAGGTTCCGCTCGTCGTGGACGATTCGCCGGTCGCGTCGCTTCCCTCCGTCGCCTCGACAGCGGCGTCGCCGGAGGCCGGTATCAACTCGATGATGGACAGCGGCGCGGCGTCGCCCCGACGGCGACCCACCTTGACGACGCGGGTATAGCCTCCGTGACGCTCCTGAAAGCGCGGCCCCAACTCGTTGAACAAACGGGCCACGACGGCCTTGTCCTGAACGAAAGCCAGCGCCTGGCGACGGGCGTGGAGGCTTCCGTCCTTGCCGAGGGTGATCAGCCAATCGGCCCACCGCCTCAGCTCCTTGGCCTTGGCATCCGTGGTCGTGATGCGGTCGTGCCGCAGCAGCGACGTGGCCATGTTGCGCCACAGGGCGTGCCGGTGGCTCGCGCTACGGTTCAGCTTTCTGCCGGTCTTCAAGTGCCGCATGGCCTACGCTGTCTCCTTCTGCTCGGCCTGCTTGCGGGCCTCCAGCTCTTCGCGGCTCGGGAAGTGGTCCAGCTTCATTCCCAACTCCAGCCCCAGCTCGCCGAGCAACTCCTTGATCTCGTTGAGAGACTTCCGCCCGAAATTCTTCGTCTTGAGCATCTCCTGCTCGCTCTTCTGCACCAACTCGCCGATGTACTTCAAGTTGGCGTTCTGCAGGCAGTTCTGCGCCCGGACGGAGAACTCCAGGTCCTCCACCGCGCGGAAGAGGTTCTCGTTGAGCGTACCGGCCTCAGTCACCGCCTCGACCTCCGCCATCTGCGGTCCTTCGGCGAACTCGGCGAAGATGGCAACCTGGTCTTGCAGGATTCGCGCGGCGTACGCGAGCGCATCCTCGGGCTTCTCGCTGCCGTCCGTCCACACTTCCAGAACCAGCTTGTCGTAGTCCGTGCGTTGGCCGACCCGGGCATTGGTCACCGTGAAGTTGACCTTGCGGATCGGTGAGAACACGGCATCCATGAAGATCGTGTCGACGGGCAGTTCCTCTTCCCGGTTACGCTCCGCGGGCACGTATCCCTGACCCCCGCGCACCACCATGTTGGCGTTCAGGCGTCCTTCCTTGGAAAGGAACGCGATGCGGTGATCCGGGTTGAGCACCTCCACCTGCGCGCTCCGGATGATATCCCCGGCCAACACCTCCTTGGGCCCCGTTGCTTCGATACGAACGACCTCACGGTCGGTATCGTGCAGCTTGAGGCGCACCTCCTTGAGGTTCAGGATGATCTCGGAGACGTCTTCCGTGGCGCCCGGGATGGTGGAAAACTCATGCAGGGCGTTCTCGATCTGTACGGAAGTAATGGCGGCACCCCTGAGTGACGAGAGCAGGATGCGGCGCAGACTGTTGCCGATGGTCTGGCCGAAGCCTCGTTCGAAGGGTTCGCCGACAAACTTCCCATAGGTCGAGTCCAGGCTCTTCTCGTCAACCTCGATGCCTTCCGGCTTGATCAGTTCACTCCAGTGCTTCGACATGGGATCTCCAACACGGTTCACCGCCGGTTACTTGGAATACAACTCAACGATGAGCTTCTCGTTGATGGGCGTTGTGATGTCGCCGCGGCTCGGGAGCATCCTGACCGTGCCGGAGAAATTCTCCCGGTCCACCTCGATCCAGTCAGGCACGCCGCGCCTCTGGGCCCCTTCCATGGCGGTCAGCACGCGCTCGGACTTGCGGCTCTTCTCCGCCACCGCCACGACGTCCCCGACGCCCACGCGATAGGAAGGGATGGTCACCCGCCGGCCGTTGACGCGGACGTGGCCGTGCCGTACGAGAAGGCGGGCATCGCCACGGGAGCACGCAAAGCCGAGACGGTAGACCACGTTGTCGAGCCGTCTTTCCAGGATCACCAGCAGATTCTCGCCGGTGATGCCGCGGGCCTTTTCCGCGCTCTCGAAGCTTCCCTTGAACTGCTTTTCCAGCAGCCCGTACATCCGCTTGACCTTCTGCTTCTCCCGGAGCTGGAGGCTGTACTCGGAAAACTTGAGCCGCCTCTGTCCATGTTGGCCTGGCGGATAGTTGCGCCGTTCGATGGCGCACTTGTCCGTGTAGCACCGCTCTCCCTTGAGAAACAGCTTCAGGTTCTCTCGCCGGCATAGCCGGCACACCGGGCCATGATACCTTGCCACTGACGATCTCCTCTCACACGCGCCGGCGCTTGGGCGGCCTGCAGCCGTTATGGGGAATGGGGGTCACATCCTTGATCAGGCTGACGTGCAACCCCGCCGACTGGAGCGACCGCAACGCCGACTCCCGCGCCGAGCCCGGACCGCGCACGTAGACCTGTATGGAATGCATGCCGTGATCCATGGCCTTGCGCGCCACGTTGTCCGCGGCCTGCTGCGCCGCGAAGGGTGTTCCCTTGCGCGACCCCTTGAAGCCGATGGCGCCCGCGCTCGACCATGCCACCACGTTGCCCTGGGGGTCCGTGATGGTGATGATCGTATTGTTGAAGGTGGAGTGGATGTGCGCCACCCCTTCGGCGATGTTCTTTCGTCCGCGCCGTTTCCTCGGCGCCCGCGCGTCGCGCGCTCTCTTCGCGGCCTGGGCCATGGATGCTCCTGTTCTGGTTTACCTAACCCTTGGACGGCGGCTTCTTCTTCCCGGCGATGGCACGCCGAGGTCCCATCCGGGTGCGTCCGTTGGTATGGGTGCGCTGTCCCCGGACCGGCATGCCGCGCCGGTGTCTCAGTCCCCGATAGGTGCCGATGTCCATGTGGCGCTTGATGTCAACGGTGACATCGCGCCGGAGATCACCTTCCACCTTGATATCCTGGTCGATGATCCGGCGTATCACGACCACTTGATCGTCCGTGAGGTCATCGGACTTGATCTGGAACGCGATCCCCGCTTCCCGCAGGATGTTGCGTGACGTGGTCGCGCCGATGCCGTGAATGTAGGTCAGCGCGATATCCATGCTCTTGTTCTTGGGCAAGTCTACCCCAGCAATGCGTGCCATGAATCCTCCTGGTCGATCAGCCCGGACCGGCGTGTTCCGACGGTGACCGGAGCTAGCCCTGCCGCTGGGCGTGCTTGCGGGTGACGCATATCACCCGCACGACACCCTTGCGCCGAACTACCTTGCACTTGTTGCAGATCTTCTTGACCGATGCTCTTACCTTCACTTCCGATCTCCTACAGCCGGCTCAGCACATACGGCCCGTCGGCGGTGACGGCGATGGAATGCTCGAAATGAGCCGCGAGGCTCCGGTCCCTTGTCACGGCCGTCCAACCGTCATCCAGGATCGCGATTTCCTTCTTCCCCGCGTTGACCATGGGCTCCACCGCCACGACCATTCCGGCGCGCAACCGATGCCCCTTGCCCGGGTCGCCGTAGTTGGGAACCGGCGGCTCCTCGTGCAGCTTCTTGCCGATGCCGTGACCGACGAACTCACGCACCACGGAGTAGCCGGAGCGCTCGGCGATGCCCTGAATGGTGCTGCCCAGGTCCCCCAGCCGGTTGCCCTCGCGCAGCAATTCGATGCCCTCGCTCAGGGCGGTCTCGGTAACCCGCATGAGCCGCTCGGCCTCGGGGCTCACCTGCCCCAGGCCCACGGTCACCGCCGAGTCGCCGTAGAATCCCTCGTACTCCACCCCGAAGTCCATCCCCAGGATATCGCCTTCCTTGAGGACACGCTTCGAGGGAACGCCGTGAACGATCTCTTCGTTGACGGAGGTGCACAGGCTGTGTCTGAACACCCTGCCGGCGACCGCGTATCCCTTGAACGCGGGTCTGGCCCCCTTCTCATGGGCCAGCCGTTCCGCCAACTCGTCGAGCTCCAGGGTCGTCATGCCCGGTCGCACCGTCTCCTTGAGCGCCTCGAGCACCTCCGCCACGATGATGTTGGCCCGGCGCATGGTCTCGATTTCCGCCCGGGACTTGAGATAGATCATGATCGAGCGCCCACGATTCCCGAACATCGAAACCTGGTCCGACGCGGCAACCGACCTTTATCCCCTGCGGCCACGTATGCGGCCCCGCCTCATGAAACCCTCATAGTTTCGCGAAATCATGTGGGTTTCCATCTGCGAAACCGTGTCCAACGCGACCCCCACCACGATCAGCAGCGCGGTCCCGCCAAAGAAGAACGGGACGTTGAACTGAGAGATCAGGATCGTGGGCAGCAAGGCCACCAGGGACAGATAGATGGCGCCTCCCAGGGTGATGCGCGACAGCACCCGGTCGATGAACTCCGCGGTCCTCTTGCCCGGGCGGATCCCCGGCACGTAACCGCCGTACTTCCTCATGTTTTCCGCCACGTCCACGGGATTGAACACGATCGCCGTGTAGAAGAAGCAGAAGAACATGATCAGAGCGATGTACAACAGGTCGTGCAGCCATTGCCCCGGTGCCATGGAGCCCGCCAGCGTCTGCGCCCACGGGTTCTGCACGAACTGGGCGACGGTGGCCGGGAAGATCAGGACCGACGAAGCAAAAATGACCGGGATCACCCCGGAGGTGTTGATCTTCAACGGCAAGTGCGACGTCTGTCCCCCGTACTGGCGCCTGCCGACCACGCGCTTGGCGTATTGCACCGGGATGCGCCGTTGTCCCCGCTCCATGAAGATGATGACGCCCACCACCAGCACGACGAAGAGCACCAGCAGGATCACGAAGAAGATGCTCAGCTCGCCCTCGCGCACGAACTGGAACGTGGAAGTCACCGCCGACGGCAGCGCGGCGACGATGCCGGCGAAGATGATCAGGGAGATGCCGTTGCCGATGCCTCGATCCGTGACCTGCTCGCCGAGCCACATGATGAAGGCCGTCCCAGAGGTCAGCGTCAGCACCGTCATGAGGCGGAAGTTCCACCCCGGCTCGAGCACGATGGCTTCGCCGTTGGGACCCCGCGTACCCTCGAGCCCGAAGCTGATCATCAGCCCCTGGATGACCGAAAGTACGATGGTCCCGTAGCGCGTGTACTGCGTGATCTTCTTGCGTCCGACGTCGCCTTCCTTGGACAACCGCTCCAGGTACGGGAACACCACCGTCAGGAGCTGCAGGATGATCGACGCGCTGATGTAGGGCATGATGCCCAGCGAGAAGACCGAGAACTGCTCCAGCGCGCCGCCCGAGAAGAGATTGAACAGTCCGAAGATCGTCCCCTCGACCTGGGCGAAGAACGCCGCCAGCCCGTCGCGGTCGATGCCGGGCGTCGGGATCGCCACGCCGATGCGATAGACCGCCAGCATGGCCAAGGTGAACAGGATGCGTCGCCTCAGCTCCGGGATGCGGCTCGCGTTCTGGAAACCTTCAAGCATGAGAAAGAACTTCGACCGAGCCGCCCGCGGCTTCGATCTTCTGCCTCGCGCTCTGCGAGACGCCGTGCACCTTGACGGTCAACGGCCTGTCGATTTCGCCGCGGCCCAGGATCTTCACCAGGCCGCGTTTGAGTAACCCCTTCTCTCGCAGGGTCTCGCGAGAGACCTCCGCCCCGGCCTCGAACCCGCCGAGCCCGTCGAGATTGACGGGGGTGTATTCCGTGCGGAACAGGTTGTGGAAACCGCGCTTGGGCACGCGCCGGATGAGCGGCATCTGACCACCCTCGAACCCAGGCTTCACACCCCCTCCGGAGCGGGAGCCCTGGCCCTTGTGCCCGCGGCCGCTGGTCTTGCCCGTCCCGGACCCTTGGCCCCGGCCCACGCGCTTCTTGGCGTGCCTCGTCCCCTTCGCGGGATGCAGTTCGCTCAAATCCATGAACCGTTTCCTCTATCGGATCTCGGCCAGCGGCTTGCCGCGCAGGTCGGACACCTGTTCCGGAGACTTGAGGCTCTTCAGGGCTTCGAACGTCGCCTTCACCAGGTTGTGCGGGTTGTTGGAACCGATGCACTTGCTCAGGACGTTGGGGATTCCCGCCGCCTCGACCACGGCGCGCACCCCGGCGCCGGCGATGACTCCGGTTCCGGGAGCGGCGGGCTTGAGCAGCACGTGCCCGGCGCCGTAACGGCCCGTGACCTCGTAAGGGATACTGTCGTCCACCAGCGGCACCCGCAGGAGCGTCTTCTTCGCGTGCTCGACGCCCTTGCGTATCGCCTCGGGCACCTCGTTGGCCTTGCCCAATCCGTATCCCACCACCGAGGCTTCGTCGCCTATCACCACCAGCGCGTTGAAGCTGAAGCGCCGCCCGCCCTTGACCACCTTGGCCACGCGGCTGATGTGGATGACTTTCTCCTTGAGCTCCAGGCCCTGCGCATCGACTCGTTCCAAAGCAACCCCCGAATCAGAAGGAAAGGCCGGCCTCGCGCGCGGCCTCTGCCAATGCCTTTATCCGACCGTGAAAAAGAAACCCGTTGCGATCGAAGATCACCCGTTTGATCTGGCGCGCCTCGCACAACTCCGCGATCTTGCGCCCTACCTCCCGGGCCGCGTCGACTCCCTTGGCCTCCTCGGCCGCCGCCGCTTCCCCGGACAGTGTCGACGCGCTCGCCAGCGTGACGCCGCGGTCGTCGGAAATGACCTGCGCGTAGATGTGCTTGGAACTGCGGAACACGCAGAGGCGGGGGCGGGCGTCGCTGCCCTTGATCCGCTTGCGCACGCTGTGCTGCCGCCGCTTGCGATCCAGAACCTTCTTGCTTGTCATCGGCATGCGTTCACCCGATCCCGCCGGCTTACGCGGCACCGCCCATGGCCTTGCCGGCCTTCCTTATGATCACCTCACCCTGATACCGGATGCCCTTGCCCTTGTAGGGCTCGGGGGGCCGGAAACGCCGCACCTCGGCCGCCGCCTGGCCCAGCACCTGCTTGTCGTGACTCTCGAGGGTGATCAGCGTCTGGCGTTCCACCGAGGCGCTCACGCCTTCCGGCAGGCGGTACTCGACGGGATGAGAGAACCCCAGGGTCAGGTGCAGCGACTGGTCCTTCAGCTCGGCCCGATAGCCGACGCCGTTGATCTCGAGCACCTTCTTGAAGCCCTCGCTCACGCCCTGGACCATGTTGGCCAGCAACTTGCGCGTCAAACCGTGGAGTGACCTCACGGCCTTGGTTTCCGCGGTCCGGGTCACTTCGAGCGTGTCACCGTCGACGTTCACCTCGATGCCTTGCGGAATCCGGTGCGCCAGCGTCCCCTTGGGACCCTGAACCCGTATTTCCGCGCCATCCATGGCCACCTTGACGGTTCCGGGCACGACAATCGGCAGTTTTCCTACACGAGACACGAGACAACCTCTCCAGGGCCGGGGCCCACTAGCTTATCGAGCACAGCAGCTCGCCGCCGACCTTCGCCTTCACGGCCTCCCGATCCACGATGATTCCCTTGGGCGTGGACAGGACATGAGTGCCGAGGCCCTTGCGCAACGGCTGGATGTCCTTGTAGCCGAGATAGACCCGCCGTCCCGGGCGGCTGACCCGCTTCAGGTGGCTCATCACCGGGTGATGTTCCCTGTCGTACTTGAGCTGGATGCGCAGCGTGTCCTGCACCTGCCCTTCCACCTGGATGCGCCGGCTCTGGCGCACGTACCCCTCCTCCACCAGCACCTTCACGATATTTTCCTTGAGGCGCGACCATGGAACATCCACGGTTTCATGCTTCGCCATCCCGGCGTTGCGCATCCGCGTCAGCAAGTCCGCTATGGGATCGGTCATACTCATGCGCGACAGCCCCTCCTACCAGCTTGCCTTGATCACCCCGGGGAGTTCACCGCGGCGCGCGTACAGCCTGAGACAAATCCGGCACATACGGAACCGGCGGTAAAACGCCCGAGCCCTGCCGCACAAGGGGCAACGATTGTATTGGCGAACCTTGAACTTGGGAGTCCCGGCCGCCTTGATGCGAAGACACTTCTTAGCCACTGGTCCTACTCCCATCCGTGGCGAACGGCATTCCGAGATGGCGCAGCAACGCTCTCCCCTCCTCGTCCGTCGCCGCGGTCGTCACGATGGACACCGTCAGCCCGTGGAGCCGTTCCGCCGAATCCGGCCTCACCTCGGGAAAGATGATCTGCTCCCGGATGCCCAGCGAGTAATTGCCGCAACCGTCGAACGAGCGGTCCGAGAGCCCCTTGAAGTCTCTTACCTGGGGAAGCGCCACCTGTATGAGCCGGTCCAGGAACTCGTACATGCGCGTGCGCCGCAACGTCACCATGCATCCGATGGGATTGCCGCGGCGCAGCTTGAAGTTCGAGATGTCCTTCCGCGCCCGCGTCACCACCGGCCGCTGACCGCTGATGGCGCCCAGCTCGGCCACCGCGGCATCCAGCAGCTTGGCGTTCTGCACGGCCTCGCCGATGCACACGTTGACGGAGACGTTCTTGAGCCGCGGCACCTGGTGCCTGTTGCGATAGGCGAAGTCCGCCATCATCGCCGGCACGATGTCCTCGTGATATTTCTGTTCCAGCCTTACCATCGTTTAATCCAAAAGTTGCGGGGTGCCTAGCCCAAGCCCTGACCGCAACGCCGGCAGATGCGTACCTTCTCGCCGTCCTCGAGAAACTTGTAGCCCACGCGCACCGGGGCGTTGCACGGATCGCACATGAGCATGACGTTGGAGACGTGGATGGAGGCTTCCTTCTCCACGATTCCCCCGGGCTGCTGGGCGCTGCGCGGCTTGGTGTGCCGCTTCACGAGATTCACCCGTTCGATGAACAGGCGGCTCTTGCCCGGCAACACCTTGATGACCTTGCCGGTCTTCCCTCGTTCCCTCCCGGTCACGACCATCACGGTGTCATCTTTGCGGACGAACAGGCTCATCGCTACAAGACCTCCGGCGCCAGCGATACGATCTTCATGAAGCGTTTCGCGCGCAGTTCCCGTGCCACCGGACCGAAGATGCGCGTGCCCACCGGCTCCTTCTGGTTGTCGATCAGGACCGCCGAGTTGTTGTCGAAGCGAATGTACGAACCATCCACGCGGCTGAGCTCCTTCGCGGTCCGCACCACTACCGCTCTGGCCACGTGGCCCCTGGGCACCTTGGAATTGGGCATTGCTTCCTTGACGGACACGACGATCACATCCCCGACGGAGGCGTACTTCCGCCTTGTCCCGCCGAGCACCTTGATGCACTGTACCCGCCGGGCGCCCGAGTTGTCCGCCACGTCCAACACCGTCCCCACTTGTATCATCGCCTGGACCTCTGTGTTCCGATAGCCTGTGTCAGTCCGCCGCCGTGCCCGTCACCGCGCGGTTCAGGATGCGGCTCACGCGCCAGCGCTTCTCGCGGCTGAGGGGCCTGCACTCGGTGATCATGACGCGGTCCCCCACCCGACACTCGTCGCGCTCGTCGTGAACCTTCACCCGGGTGCGGCGCCGGAGGTATTTCTTGTAACGGGCATGCAGAACGATCCGCTCGAGCTCGACCACCACGGTCTTGGCCATGCGGTCCGTTCTGACGACGCCCTCACGCTGTTTGGTGACACCACGCTCACTCATGATCGTCTTTCCGCTCCGCGGCGCGCCGGAGCTCTCCCACGATCGTCTCGAGGCGTGCCAGATCGCGGCGCGACTGGCGCAGCTTCATGGGGCTCTCCAACTGCCCCGTGGCACGCCGCAGGGTCAGGTGGAAGATCTCGTCCTTGAACTCCGTGCGCTTCTGCTGCAACTCGTCGAGACCCAAGTCCCGCATTTCCTTGGCCTGCATCAACTCTTCTCCCGCCGTCTGGTGTCCTCTCGGTGAGACACGACACTAGCGCTCCACGAACACGGTGGCCAGACCCAGCTTGCGCGAGGCCAGACGGAACGCTTCCCTGGCGTCCTCCCGCTGGACCCCTTCCATCTCGAACAACAGCTTTCCCGGCTTGACCACGGCCACCCACGCATGCAGCGGGCCCTTGCCCTTGCCCATGCGTACCTCGGCGGGCTTCTTGGTGATGGGCTTGTCCGGGAACACCCGGATCCACACCTTGCCGTGCCGCTTCAGATGACGAGTCAACGCGACTCGCGCGGCCTCGATCTGGCGCGCCGTGATGTAACCGCGGTCGACGCACTTCAGGCCGTAGTCGCCGAAGGACAACTCCGACCCGCGGCCGGCGGAGCCGCCCCTGCGCCCCTTCTGTATCTTTCGGAATTTGACCTTCTTCGGCTCAAGCATGGTTCACGCCCCTATAATCCCAGGGATGCCTTCTGCTGCTCTTCCTGCTTCGTCAGAATTTCGCCCCGAAAGATCCACGCCTTGACGCCGATGACTCCGTAGGTCGTCTTCGCCTCGGCCAAGCCGTAGCTCACGTCGGCGCGCAGGGTATGCAGCGGCACGCGCCCTTCCCGGTACCACTCCGTGCGCGCGATCTCCTGGCCGCCCAGACGGCCGCCGCACTGGATGCGGATCCCTTGCGCGCCCATGCGCAAGGCGCGCGAAACACTCTCCTTCATGGCGCGCCTGAAAGCCACGCGGCGCTCCAGTTGCAGCGCGACGTTCTCCGCCACCAACTGCGCATCGAGATCGGGCCTGCGCACCTCGTGGATGTTGATGAACGCTTCCCGCGGCGACAGCTTCGCCAATTCTTCCTTGAGCTTCTCGATCTCCGCGCCCTTCTTGCCGATGACGATGCCCGGGCGCGCGGTGTGGATGTTGATCTTGGCCTTGTTGGTGGCGCGCTCGATCTCGATCTTCGAGATCCCCGCGTGGTGCAGCCGTTCCTTGAGGAACTTCTTGATCTTGAGGTCCTCGTGCAGCAGTTCGGGGTAGTCGTGCCCCGCGTACCACTTCGAGTCCCACGTCTCGATCACGCGCATGCGGAAGATCTTGGGGTGCGTTTTCTGTCCCATCCTCAGTCCCTTTCATCCACCACGACGGTCAAATGGCTCAAACGCTTGCGGATCCGGTTGGCGCGGCCCATTCCGCGCGGCATGAAGCGTTTCCACATCCCTGCCTGACCGACCTGCGCGCTCTTGACGTACAAGAGGTCCACGTCGACGCTCTGCGTGTTCTCGGCGTTGGCCACCGCGGAACGCAGCGTCTTGGCGACGATGCCGGCGCAGCCCTTGGGCACGAACTTGAGGATCGTCAGCGCGTCCTCCACGGACCGCCCCCGAACCTGGTCCACCACCAGCCGCATCTTGCGGGGCGAGACCCGGGCAAACTTCGTGACAGCATGCGCCTCCATCGCCTATCTCCTCACGCCCCTGGCGTCGCCCCGGCGATCGCCCGCGTGACTGTAGAACGTGCGCGTGGGCGAGAACTCTCCGAGCTTGTGGCCGACCATGTCCTCGGTCACGAACACCGGGAGAAACTTGCGCCCGTTGTGGACCGCGATCGTGTGTCCGATCATGTCCGGGGTGATGGTCGAGCGCCGCGACCAAGTCTTGACGACCCGGCGCGCCTGGGCGCGGTTCATCTCCTCGATCTTGCGCATCAGGTGGTCGTCCACGAAAGGACCTTTCTTGATCGAACGCGCCATGCCTACTGTCCCTTTCTGCGCTTCACGATGTATTTGTCGGAGGGCTTGACGCCACGGGTCCGGTAACCCTTGGTGGGCTTGCCCCAGGGAGTCTGCGGGTGGTTGCCCTTGGACCGGCCCTCGCCGCCGCCGTGCGGATGGTCCACGGGGTTCTTCGCGATGCCCCGGGTCACCGGGCGGCGCCCCAGCCAGCGCGTGCGCCCCGCCTTCCCGAACGTGATGTTCTCGAACTCGGCGTTGCCCACCTCGCCCACCGTGGCGCGGCACTCGGAGCGAACGTTGCGCAACTCCCCGGACGGCAGCTTGAGCAGCGTGTAGAAGCCCTCCTTGGCCATCACCTGGGCGGAGCCTCCGGCGCTGCGGACGATCTGTCCGCCCTTGCCGGCCTTGAGCTCCACGTTGTGCACGAGCGTGCCGGTGGGGATGTTCTTCAGCGGCAGGGAGTTGCCCGGCTGAATGTCGATGCCCTGGTCCCCGGCGATGATCCGGCCGCCGACCCTGAGTTTCTCGGGCGCGAGAATATAGCGCCGCTCGCCGTCGAGGTAGCAGATGAGCGCCACCCGGGCCGAACGGTTCGGGTCGTACTCGATGGCCTCGACCCGGCCCGGCACACCCATCTTGTCGCGCTTGAAGTCGATGAAGCGGTAGCGCCGCTTGTGCCCGCCTCCGCGATGATCCTTGGTGATGCGGCCCGTGTTGTTCCGTCCGCCGTGCCCCCTGAGGGGCCGCAACAACGGCTTGTGCGGCGACTCCTTGGTGATGTCGTCGAACCCGAAGCCTGAAGCAAAACGGCGGCCGGGAGAAGTCGGACGATGGTTCTTGATGGACATGGACTACGACCCCATCCTTAACCGACACCGAAGAAATCGATGCGGTCACCCTCCTTGAGGGTCACATATGCCTTCTTCCACAACGGCAACCGTCCGGTATTCCTGCCCACGCGGCGCATCTTGCCCAAGTAGCGCGCCGTGCGCACGTCCAGCACCGTCACCTTGAACAGGCGCTCCACCTGCTGCCGGATCTCGATCTTGTTGGCATCCGGACGGACCTTGAAGATCACCTGGTTGGTCGATTCGGCCAACATCGAGCCCTTTTCGGAGATCAGCGGACCGAGGACCGCATCGCGAACACCTCTCATTGCGAGAACCTCTCCTCGATCTTCCCCAGCGCGTCCCGGGTCAGCACCAGATGCTCGAAGCGGAGCAGATCGTAGACGTTCAGTCCCTCTGCCCTCAAGACCTTGACGTGCGGCAGGTTTCGCGCCGACAACTCCATCCGATCGTCCCTTTCCGCGATGACGATCAGCGCGCTTTCAACCCCCAACGCGGCCACGGCCTCGGCCATGAGCCGGGTCTTGATCTCGGATACGTCGGCGGGCTCCACCACCACGACCTTTTCTTCCTGGGACTTCAGGCTGAGGGCCGAGAGCAACGCCTGACGGCGCGCCGACTTCGGGATGCGGTACGAGTAGTCGCGCGGGGCGGGACCGAACGCGGTGCCGCCTCCGACCCAGATGGGCGAACGCACGCTGCCCGCGCGGGCTCTTCCCGAGCCCTTCTGGCGCCAAGGCTTCCTGCCGCTGCCCTGCACCTCGCCGCGGGTCTTGGTGGAAGCCGTGCCCGCGCGCCGGTTGTTCAACTGCATGACCACCGCCTGGTGCAACAGGTGGGGACGCACCGGGACGCCGAAGATGGATTCCGGAAGCTCGGGCTCGACTCGACGCAGTTCCATGCCCCTATCCCTTGACGGCGCGCCGGATGAGAACCATCCCGCCGTTGGCGCCCGGTATGGCGCCCTTGACCAGAAGAAGGTTTCGTTCCGGGCGCACGCCCACTACCCGAAGGTTCTGCACCGAGACTCTCTCGTTGCCCCACTGCCCGGCCATCCTCTTGCCCTTGAACACCTTGCCCGGATAGGCGCAGGCACCGATGGAGCCGCCGTGGCGAAAATACTCGTGCGAACCGTGGGTGCGGGAGACGCCGCGGAAATCCCACCGCTTCATGACTCCCGTGAAGCCGCGCCCCTTGGAGGTGCCGGTGACGTCCACCAGGTCTCCGGGTTCCGCGAGATCCGCCACCGTGAGCTCCTGGCCCACGTCGTAGCCCGAGACGTCGTCCACACGGAACTCGCGCAGGAAACGGAAGGAGCCCTTCTCCGCCTTGGCCATGTGGCCGCGCAGAGGGCGGTTCACCCGCTGGTTCTTCTGCTTGCCGAAGCCCAGTTGCAGCGCGTTGTATCCGTCCCTGCCGACGTCCTTCTTTTGCACCACCACGCACGGCCCCGTCTCCACGACGGTCACGGGAATCACGTTGCCCGTGTCGTCGAAGACCTGACTCATGCCGATCTTTGTTCCAATGAGACCCATCATTTTGCTGATCCTATTGAAGCTTGATCTCCACGTCGACGCCGGCGGCTAGATCCAGTTTGCCCAGGGCGTCGATGGTCTGCTGCGTGGGTTCGAGAATGTCCAGTAGCCGCTTGTGCGTGCGCATCTCGAACTGCTCCCGCGACTTCTTGTCCACGTGTGGAGATCGATTCACCGTGAACCTTTCGATGCGTGTCGGCAGCGGGATGGGACCGGCGACCCGGCCGCCCGTTCGCTTGACGGTCTCGACGATCTCGCCCACGGACTGGTCCAGGACCCGGTAGTCGTAGGCCTTGAGTCGAATACGGATTTTTTCGTTCACGCCCTCACCCCTGTCGCGTCACGTCGCATGGCCGCGCGTCAGGCGCGCGCCTCCCGGACGGCCCGATCGTCAATCACGCCTTCCGGCACTTCCTCGTAGCGCGAAAACTGCATCGTGTACGTCGCCCGGCCCTGGGTCCGCGACCGCAAATCGGTCGCGTAGCCAAACATCCGCGACAACGGCACGCGCGCCTCGATGACCTGGGAGTTGCCCTTGGAAGTCATTCCCTGGACTTTTCCCCGGCGCGAGCTGATATCGCCGATCACATCGCCCATGAACTCCTCCGGCACCACCACTTCCACGTCCATCACCGGCTCCAGCAGCACCGGCGAGGCCTTGCCCAGCCCCTCCTTGAACGCCATGGAGCCGGCGATGGTGAACGCCATTTCCGAGGAGTCCACATCATGGTAGCTGCCGTCGAGCAGCGTCACCTTGACGTCCACCACCGGATATCCCACCAAGCCGCCGTTGCTCATGGCCTGGACGACGCCGTTCTTGACCGCGGGGATGTACTCCTGAGGAATGGTGCCGCCCTTGATGGCGCTGACGAACTCGAATCCGGTGCCCGTGGGTTGAGGCTCCAGGCGCAGGTACACGTGGCCGAACTGCCCGCGGCCGCCCGACTGCCGCACGAACCGTCCCTCCTGGTCCACCGCGCGCCGGATCGTCTCCTTGTAGGCCACCTGGGGCTTGCCCACGTTGGCGCCCACCTTGAACTCCCGCAGCAACCGGTCGACGATCACCTCGAGATGCAACTCGCCCATCCCCGAAATCAGGGTCTGCCCGGTCTCCTGGTCGACGTTCACCCGGAAGGAAGGGTCCTCCTTGGCGAGCTTCTGCAGGGAGGTGGCAAGCCGCTCCTGGTCGTCGCGGGACTTGGGCTCGATGGCGATGGCAATGACGGGTTCGGGGAAATCGATGGATTCGAGGAGGATGGGGTGGGCTTCGTCGCACAGCGTGTCGCCGGTCTTGGCGCTGCGCAGGCCGACGGCGGCGGCGATGTCTCCGGCGCAGACCTCGTCGATCTCCTCGCGCTTGTTGGCGTGCATCTTGAGAATGCGGCCGACACGCTCGCGCTGGCCGGTGGATGCGTTGTAGACGAACGACCCGGAACTCCGGCTTCCCGAATAGACCCGGAAGAAGGTCAGCGTTCCCACGAACGGATCCGCCATGATCTTGAAGGCCAAGGCGGCGAACGGCGCGTCATCGGAGGTCTCGCGCACGGCGTCGTCGCCGCGGTCGGGCACCGTCCCGCGGATCGGCGGAACGTCGAGCGGCGACGGAAGATAGTCCACGACCGCGTCCAGCAACGGCTGTACGCCCTTGTTGCGGAAGGCCGCGCCGCACAGCACCGGCACGAGGTCCAGCTTCAGCCCGGCGCCGCGAATGGCCCGGACCAGCCGCTCCTCGGAGATTTCCTCGCCCTGGAGATAGGCGGTCATGATCTCGTCGTCGCAATCGGACAGCGTCTCCAGCAGCAGATCGCGATAATCGTCCGCCTGGGCGCGCAACTCCTCCGGTATGGGTGCTTCGCGGTAGCTGGCGCCGAGATTCTCATTGTCCCAGAGGAGGGCCTTCATCCGCACCAGATCCACCACTCCCTGGAAGTGGTCTTCCGCTCCCACCGGGAGCTGGGTGATCAGCGGCCGGGCTCCGAGCCTGTCCTCGATCATCTTCACTACCCGGAAAAAGTCGGCGCCGACGCGGTCCATCTTGTTGATGTACGCGATGCGCGGGACGCCGTACTTGTCGGCCTGCCGCCATACGGTTTCGGTCTGGGGCTCGACCCCTCCCACGGAGCAGAACACCGCGATGGCCCCGTCCAGCACCCGCAACGAACGCTCGACCTCGATGGTGAAGTCCACGTGGCCGGGGGTATCGATGATGTTGATCCGGTGGTCATGCCAGTGACAAGTGGTGGCCGCCGACGTGATGGTGATCCCGCGCTCCTGCTCCTGGACCATCCAGTCCATGGTCGCGGTGCCGTCGTGCACTTCCCCCAGCTTGTAGTTGATGCCGGTGTAGAACAACACGCGCTCCGTCGTGGTGGTCTTGCCGGCATCGATGTGGGCCATGATCCCGATGTTGCGGGTCCGGTCGAGTGGTATCTGTCTGCTCATTGGTGGCGTCTTCTGGACGACGGCAAAAAAAGGAGGCGGTTCAACCGCCTCCTTTACTGGACGATGTTTGTACTGGTGGCTACCAGCGGTAATGGGCAAAGGCGCGGTTCGCCTCGGCCATCCTGTGCGTGTCTTCTTTCTTCTTGACGGCGTTCCCGCGCTGGTTGGCGGCGTCCATCAACTCGGCGGCGAGCTTCTCGTCCATGGACTTCTCGCTCCTGGACCGGGCGGCGCTGATGAGCCAGCGCAGGCTGAGGGACAGGCGCCGATCCGGACGCACCTCCACCGGCACCTGGTAGGTGGCGCCGCCGACCCGCCGCGACCGGACTTCCACCATCGGTTTGGTGTTGTCCACCGCCCGCTTGAACACTCCCAGCGGCTCCGTCTTGGCCTTGTCCGCGATGATGTCCAGCGAACGGTACAGGATGCCCTCGGCGGTGCTCTTCTTGCCGCGGTTCATCATGTTGTTGATGAACTTCGTGACGAGCTTGTCCCCGAACTTGGGATCGGGCAGCAGCTCTCTTCGCTTTATTTCACCCTTGCGCGGCATTTCCCTACTTCGGCCTCTTGGCTCCGTACTTGGAGCGGCCCTGACGGCGCTCCTGAACACCGATGGAGTCCAGCGCTCCGCGAATGATGTGGTAGCGCACGCCCGGAAGGTCCTTCACCCGGCCGCCCCTGATCAGGACGACGGAGTGCTCCTGGAGGTTGTGCCCCATGCCCGGGATGTAGGACGTCACCTCGCTGCCGTTGGTCAACCGCACGCGGGCGACCTTGCGCAACGCCGAGTTGGGCTTCTTGGGGGTCGAGGTGTACACGCGCGTGCACACGCCCCGTTTCTGGGGACAGCCCTGAAGCGCGGGCGCCGTATTCTTCTTTCTCTGGAGCTCGCGCCCCTTGCGCACTAACTGATTGATCGTAGGCATACACGTTTCCCGTGGCGGTGAGTCAACTTGCAATAAACCGCCGATTTTATCGGAACTTCCGTAAGTTGTCAACCATCAGGCCACTTCCACCTCGGAGACGTCGATCTCCTCCAGTTCCTCGTCGGATTCGACGCGCAGGGCGTTGTACTCGGCCAGACCCGTGCCCGCCGGTATCAGCTTCCCCATGATCACGTTTTCCTTCAGCCCGGAGAGCGGATCGAGCCTGCCGTTGATGGCCGCCTCCGTCAGGACCTTGGTGGTTTCCTGGAACGACGCCGCCGAGATGAAGCTGTCGGTGGACAGCGACGCCTTGGTGATCCCCAGGAGAAGCGGTTCCGCCACCGCGGGCTTGCCGCTTTCCGCCAGCACGCGCTGGTTCTCTTCCTCGAAGCGCCACTTCTCCACCTGATCGCCCGCCAGGAACTCGCTGTCGCCGCTCTCCTTGATGCGCACGCGCCGGAGCATCTGCTTGACGATGACCTCGATGTGCTTGTCGTTGATGCGCACGCCCTGCAGCCGGTAGATCTCCTGAATCTCGTCCACGAGGTACTTGGCCAGCGCCTTCTCCCCGAGGATTCCCAGGATGTCATGCGGATTGGAGGAGCCCTGCATCAGCGCCTCGCCCGCGCGCACCCGGTCGCCCTCGTGCACGCTGATGTGTTTCCCCTTGGAAATCAGGTAGTCGCGCGGTTCGCCGATGTCCGGCGTCACCACGACCTTGCGCTTGCCCTTGGTGTCGCGCCCGAAGGACACGACGCCGTCGATCTCGCTGATGACCGCGAACTCCTTGGGCTTCCGCGCCTCGAACAGCTCCGCCACGCGCGGCAGTCCACCGGTGATGTCCTTGGTCTTGGTGGTCTCGCGCGGGATCTTCGCCAGCACGTCGCCCGCGGTCACCTCCTGATGCTCGACGACGTTGATGTGGGCACCCACCGGCAGCATGTAGCGCGCCTCGGCGTTGTTCGAGAGCCGGGCGGTCTTGCCGCCGTCGTCCTTGATGGAAATGCGCGGGCGCTTGTCGATGTCCTTGAAGTCCACGATGACCTTGGTGGAGAGGCCGGTGCGCTCGTCCACCTTCTCTTCCATGGTGGTGGCTTCGAGGATGTCGCCGAACTTCACGGAACCGGAGAGCTCGGTGATGATGGGGATCGTGTACGGATCCCACTCCGCCAGCAACTCGCCCGCCTTGACCGCGAAACCGTCCGGTTTCTTGAGCCGGGCGCCGTAGACCAGCGGGTAGCGCTCCCGCTCCCTTTCCCGGGACTTGTCCGAGCCACCCTCGGGGTAGTCGACGATGGCGATCTCGCCATTCCGGTTCATGACCACCAGCTCGCCGTCCCGGTCCGTGACGGTGCTCACGTTGATGAGCTTCACGTATCCGTCCGTGCGCGGTTCCAGGGTGGTCTGCTCGGCGCGCCGGCTCGCGGTGCCGCCGATGTGGAAGGTACGCATGGTGAGCTGGGTGCCGGGCTCGCCGATGGACTGCGCGGCGATGACGCCGATGGCCTCGCCGGCGTTCACCATCTCGCCGCGGGCGAGATCGCGCCCGTAGCACATCACGCACACGCCCTTCTTGGACTGGCAGGTGAGCACCGAGCGGATCCATATGCGCTCCAGACCCGCGTCCTCGATACGCTGCACCAGGGCCTCGTCGATCTCCTGGTTGGCCTTGACGATGACCTCGCCGCTGAACGGGTCCTTGATCTCCTCGAGCGCCACCCGCCCCAGGACGCGGTCGCCCAGGGGCTCGATTACTTCGCCGCCCTCCATGAGGGGCGCCATTTCGATGCCGTCCAGGGTGCCGCAGTCATCGGAGGTGATAATGGCGTCCTGCGCCACGTCCACGAGCCGCCGCGTGAGATACCCCGAGTTGGCGGTCTTGAGAGCGGTGTCCGCGAGACCCTTGCGCGCTCCGTGGGTGGAGATGAAGTACTGCAGGACCGTCAGCCCCTCGCGGAAGTTGGCGGTAATGGGGGTCTCGATGATCTCGCCGGAGGGTTTCGCCATCAGGCCGCGCATGCCGGCCAATTGCCGGATCTGCTGCGCGCTGCCGCGCGCGCCCGAGTCCGCCATCATGAAGATCGGATTGAAGTTGGGCACCCGCATGGTACGGCCATCTTCATCCGTGACGGTCTCCGTCCCGAGGTCGCGCAGCATCTCGTCGGATATCCGGTCGGTGACCTCCGCCCAGATGTCCACGACCTTGTTGTACCGCTCGCCGTCGGTGATGAGGCCGTTGTTGTACTGCTCGTCGATTTCCTGGACGCTGCCGTACGCCTGCTTCAGCAGCCGCTCCTTGCTGGCCGGGATCACCATGTCCTTGAGCGCGATGGACGCGCCGGCCTTGGTGGCGTAGCCGTAGCCCATGTCCTTGAGCCTGTCCGCGAAGATGACCGTGGCCTTGTTGCCCGCGAGCCGGTAGCTGAGGTCGATGAGATTCCCCAACTCCTTCTTCTTCATCACGTGGTTGACTTCACCGAACGAAATCTGCGGCGGCACGATCTCGTAGAGCAGCACGCGCCCCACCGTGGAATCGTGCATCTGGCCTTCGATGCGCACGCGCACGCGCGCCTGCAGGTGCACCTCGCCCTGATCGTAGGCGATGCGGACCTCCGCCGGGCTCGCCAGCACACTGCCCACTCCCTTGACGTTCGGACGCTCGCGCGTGAGGTAGTAGAGGCCCAGGACGATGTCCTGCGAAGGCACGATGATGGGCTTGCCGTTGGCCGGCGAGAGGATGTTGTTGGTGGACATCATCAACGCGCGCGCCTCCACCTGCGCTTCCACCGACAACGGCACGTGGACGGCCATCTGGTCGCCGTCGAAGTCCGCGTTGTAGGCGGCGCACACCAGCGGATGCAACTGCACCGCCTTGCCCTCGATCAGGACGGGCTCGAACGCCTGGATGCCCAATCGATGCAGGGTGGGTGCGCGGTTGAGCAGGACCGGGTGCTCCTTGATCACGTCGTCGAGGATGTCCCAGACCTCGGGCCGTTCCTTCTCCACCGCCTTCTTGGCGCTCTTGATGGTGGTGACGTAACCCCGCTCCTCCAGCTTGTTGTAGATGAAGGGCTTGAACAGCTCGAGCGCCATCTTCTTGGGCAGACCGCACTGATGCAGCCGCAGCTCCGGCCCGACGACGATGACCGAGCGGCCCGAGTAGTCCACCCGCTTGCCCAGCAGGTTCTGGCGGAAGCGGCCGGTCTTGCCCTTGAGCATGTCGCTGAGCGACTTGAGGGGGCGCCGGTTGGGACCGGTGATGGCCCGGCCGCGCCGACCGTTGTCGAACAGCGCGTCGGCCGCCTCCTGCAGCATCCGCTTCTCGTTGCGGATGATGATGTCCGGCGCGTTCAGCTCCATCAGCCGCTTCAACCGGTTGTTGCGGTTGATCACCCGGCGATACAGGTCGTTCAGGTCGGAGGTGGCGAAACGCCCGCCGTCCAGCGGCACCAGGGGACGCAGGTCCGGCGGGATGATGGGGATCACTTCCAGGATCATCCACTCGGGCCGGTTCTTGGAGCTTCGGAACGCGTTGAGCACCTTCAGGCGCTTGGCGAGCTTCTTCCTCTTGACCTCCGAATTGGCGTCACGCAGCTCGGTGCGCAACTCCTCCGAGAGCTTGTCCACCTCGATGTGGCCCAACAGCTCCCGGATGGCTTCCGCCCCCATGTGCGCCGTGAAATCGCTGCCGTACTCCTCGACCGCCCTGCGGTAGCGCGCCTCGGTGAGCAACTCCTTGTACTGGAGCTTGGTGGAGCCGGGATCCATCACGATGTAGGACTCGAAATACAGGACCTTCTCCAGGTCCTTGAGGGTCAGGTCCAGCAACGCGCCGATGCGGCTCGGCAGGCTCTTCAGGAACCAGATATGCGCCACCGGCGTGGCCAGCTCGATGTGCCCCATGCGCTCCCGGCGCACCTTCGACTGGATGACCTCGACGCCGCACTTCTCGCACACGACGCCGCGGTGGCGCATCCTCTTGTACTTGCCGCAATTGCACTCGTAATCCTTGGTGGGACCGAAGATCTTGGCGCAGAACAGACCGTCGCGTTCGGGCTTGAACGTCCGGTAGTTGATGGTCTCGGACTTGCGCACCTCGCCGTGGGACCACGACCGGATCTTGTCCGGGGAGGCGAGGGCAATCTTGATTCCCTGGAAGCTGAGCGGATTCTTGGGTTTCTCGAAGAGACTGTATACTTCTTCCATGACGCCTCCTTATTCCACCAACTCGAGGTCGAGGCACAGACTCTGCAGTTCCTTGACCATGACGTTGAAGGATTCAGGCAAACCCGGCTCGAGAAAGTGATCGCCCTTGAAGATGCCCTCGTACATGCGCGTGCGCCCGGCCACGTCGTCGGACTTGACCGTCAGCATTTCCTGCAGCGTGTAGGCGGCCCCGTACGCTTCCAGCGCCCAGACCTCCATCTCGCCCAGCCGCTGCCCGCCGAACTGGGCCTTGCCGCCCAACGGCTGCTGGGTCACCAGCGAGTACGGGCCGGTGGAACGCGCGTGGATCTTGTCGTCCACGAGGTGGTGCAGCTTCATCATGTACATGACGCCCACGGTCACCTTCTCGTCGAAAGACTCACCGTTGCGCCCGTCGTACAGCGTGACCTGGCCCGTCACCGGCAGGTCCGCCTTCTTCAGAAGGTTGAAGATCTCGCCCTCGCGCGCACCATCGAACACGGGCGAGGCCAGATGAACGCCTTGGCGGTACTTGTCCGCCAGACGGCGCACGTCGGTTCCCGGCAGGGAGTCTAGGCCGACCTTGTCCGACTCGTCGTCGCCGAGGCAATCCTTGAGCCGAACCGCAAGCTCGGACGACTTCTCGTCGAGCAGCACCTCGATCTGGCGTCCGAGACTGCGCGCGGCCCAGCCGAGATGGGCTTCGAGGATCTGCCCGACGTTCATGCGGGAGGGAACTCCCAGGGGGTTCAGCACCATGTCCACCGGGGTCCCGTCCTCCAGGTACGGCATGTCCTCTTCCGGCAGGATGCATGAAATCACGCCCTTGTTGCCGTGCCGTCCCGCCATCTTGTCGCCCACCTGCAGCTTGCGCTTGATGGCGACCAGCACCTTGACCATCTTGATCATGCCCGGAGGCAGATCGTCTCCGCTGGTGATGCGGCTGATCTTGTCCTGAAAGCGCATCTTGAGGGCATCCACCTGAGCCGATGTGCTCGCGATGATGCGGCTCGCCTCGCCCTCCAGCTCCGCGTCCTCCAGCTTCAGGTCCCCCAGGAAGGAGAGGGGGATGCTCTGCAGCAACTCCTCCGTCAGCTCGTCACCCTTGGCGATCAGCACCTTGCGGTTCTCATCGGTCAGCCGCGCGCCGGCGCGCCGGCCCACCAGCAACTCCTTCAGGCGCTTGACCGCGCCATCCTGGACGATGCGGATCTGGTCGTGCTGGTCCTTGGTGAGGCGCGCCACTTCCTCGTTCTCGATGAGCATGGTGCGTTCGTCCTTGGGCATGCCCTTGCGCGAGAAGATGCGCACGTTGATGACCGTGCCCTCGACCCCGGGGGGAACCTTGAGGGACGAGTCCCGCACCTCTCCGGCCTTCTCGCCGAAGATCGCGCGCAGCAGCTTTTCCTCCGGCGAGAGTTGGGTCTCCCCCTTGGGGGTGATCTTGCCCACGAGCACGTCGCCGGGCTTGACCTCCGCGCCGATGCGGATCACGCCGCTCTCGTCCAGGTCCTTGAGGGCCTCGTCACCCGCGTTGGGAATGTCCCGGGTGATCTCCTCCGGACCCAGCTTGGTGTCCCGCGAGACGCACTCGAACTCCTCGATGTGCACCGAAGTGTAGATGTCCTCCTTGACCACGCGTTCGCTGATCAGGATGGAGTCCTCGAAATTGTAGCCGCCCCAAGGCATCAGCGCCACGAGCAGGTTCCGGCCCAGGGCGAGCTCTCCGATCTCGGTGGAAGGCCCGTCCGCGACCACGTCCCCTTCGCCGACGTGATCGCCCACACGCACGATGGGGCGCTGGTTGATGCAGGTGTTCTGGTTGGAACGCTGGTACTTGACCAGACCGTAGATGTCCACTCCCGTGTCGGCGTAGGCGCCGGATGGCGTGTCCGCCTTGATGACGATGCGCGTGGAGTCGACGCTCTCGACGGTGCCGCCGCGCTCGGACACCACCGTGGCACCGGAGTCACGGGCGACCACGCGCTCCATGCCCGTGCCCACCAGCGGCGCCTCCGTACGGAGCAAGGGCACGGCCTGGCGCTGCATGTTGGAGCCCATCAGGGCGCGGTTGGCGTCATCGTGCTCCAGGAACGGGATCAGCGAGGCCGCCACGCTCACAAGCTGGTTGGGCGACACGTCCATGAAATTGACGTCTCCCGGATGGGCCATCACGAACTCGCCGGCCTTGCGCGCGGACACCAGGTCCTGGGTGAACCCGCCCTCGTCGTCGAGGGCCGCATTGGCCTGGGCGATGACGTGGTCCTCTTCCTCCAGGGCCGACAGGTAGTGGATGCGGTCGGTCACCTTGCCGTCCCCCACCTCCCGGTAGGGCGTCTCGATGAAGCCGAACTCGTTCACCCGCGCATAGGTCGACAGGGAGGCGATGAGTCCGATGTTGGGTCCTTCCGGCGTCTCGATGGGGCAGACCCGGCCGTAGTGGGTGGGATGGACATCGCGCACTTCGAACCCTGCCCGTTCCCGGGTCAACCCGCCGGGACCGAGCGCCGACAGCCGCCGCTTGTGGGTGATTTCGGACAGCGGGTTGGTCTGGTCCAGGAACTGCGACAACTGGCTCGAGCCGAAGAACTCCTTCAACGCCGCCGATACCGGCTTGTGGTTGATCAGCTCCTGCGGCATGAGCGTGTCGATGTCCTGGAGGCTCATCTTCTCCTTGATGGCCCGCTCCATCCGCACCAGCCCGACGCGGAAATGGTTCTCGACCAGTTCGCCCACCGGCCTCACGCGGCGGTTCCCCAGGTGGTCGATGTCGTCCACCGAGCCGTTGCCGTTTCTCAGGGTGATGAGGTAGCGGACCACCTCCAGAATGTCTTCCTTGCGGAGCGCTCCGTGCTCCAGAGGCACGTCCTGCTTGAGCCGGTGATTCAGCTTCAGCCTCCCGACCCTCGAAAGGTCGTAGCGTTCCGCGCTGAAGAACAGGTTGTTGAAGAAGGTCGTGGCGGTCTCCATGGTAGGGGGATCGCCTGGCCGCAGACGGCGGTAGATCTCCAGCAAGGCCTCGTCGCAGGACTGCATCTTGTCCTGCAGGAGCGTATTGCGCAGGTACGGCCCGGTATCCGCGTCATCCAGGAAGAACAGCTCCAGCCGCTTGACGCCGCTGTCGCGGACCTGCTCCAGCTTCTCCTCCGTGATGGCCTCGTTGCACTCGACGATGACGTGGTTGGTCTCGGGGTCGACGATATCGTGCGCCGCCACGCGTCCCAGGATATCTTCCCAGGCAATGGGGATCTGGCGAATGCCGGCGTTGTCCAACTGGCGCAAGACCGCGCGCGTGAAGCGGCGGCCCTCCCGGACGATCAGGTTGTTGGACTCGGGATCCCTGACGTCGCGGGTGGCCCGGAGCCCCGCGAGCTGGGGCGGCTTGACATCGAGCATCGGGCGCTCGGCATCACACAGTACCGTATCCGTCTTGTAGAAGGTGTTGAGCAGCTCCTCGGGCTGCATTCCGAGGGCGCGCAGCAGAACGGTGACGTGGAACTTCCGCCGGCGGTCGATGCGCACGAAGAGGATGTCCCGCGGGTCGAACTCGAAGTCGAGCCACGAGCCCCGGTAGGGGATGACCCGAGCGGAGTAGAGGAACTTGCCGCTGGCGTGGGTCTTGCCCTTGTCGTGCTCGAAGAAGACTCCGGGAGAGCGGTGGAGCTGGCTCACGATGACACGCTCGGTGCCATTGATCATGAACGTGCCGTTGCGCGTCATCAACGGCACCTCGCCGAAATAGACTTCCTGCTCCTTGACGTTACGGATGCTGCGCGAGTTGGTCTGGGCATCGACGTCCCAGAGCACGAGCTGCACCGTGACCTTGAGGGGCGCGGCGAAGTTCATGCCGCGCTCGTGGCACTCGTCCACGTCGTACTTGGGCTCTCCCAGCGAGTAATTGACGTACTCCAGGGAAGCGGTGTCGTTGAAATCCTTGATAGGGAAGACGGACTTGAAGACGGCCTGAAGACCGATGTCCTGGCGCTGGTCTTCCGGAACATCCCGCTGCAGGAAAAGGTCGTAGGAGTTCTTCTGGATCTCGATGAGGTAAGGAAGATCGATGATCTTCTTGATCCGCCCGAAATCCCGGCGCAATCTCACATTGTTGGCCACGTGGACCGGCATGGGCTCCCCTTTCACTCGACCCTGACAAACGGCACCCGGCAACGTGTCGCCGGGCCGTTCCCGAAGAATTCGTTAGAATACGTTGTTACTTGACCTCGACGCTGCCTCCGACCTCCTCGATCTTCGTCTTGATCTCTTCGGCCTCGTCCTTCGAAACGCCTTCCTTGACGTTCTTCGGCGCCCCGTCCACGAGGTCCTTGGCCTCCTTCAGGCCCAGGCCGGTGATCTCCCGGACCACCTTGATGACCTGAATCTTCTTCTCGCCGGAACTGGTCAGCACCGCGTTGAACTCGGTCTGCTCCTCGGCCTCGGCGGCTGCCGCGGGCGCCGCGGCCGCCATGGCCACGGGAGCCGCCGCGCTCACCCCGAGCTCCTCTTCCAACTCCTTGACCAGACTCGCGGCCTCCAACAAAGACATGTTCTTGATGAAGTCCTTGACTTGCTCCCGATTCACTTCCATTGGTGCGCTCCCCCTTCTACTGTCATTGTGTACGGATTTCCCGGATTTCCCTAAGACCGCGTCGCGTGCCGGCCCGGCCCTAATCCTTGCCTTCCTTGAGCGCGTCGAGGAGACGGACCAGTTGGCTTCCCGGCTCCTGGATCGTGCGCAACAGCCGGCTCGCCGGCGCCTGCATCAACGACAGCAACTGCGCTTGCAACTCCGGCAGGCTCGGCAGCGTGGCCAAACCCTTGACTTGCGCCGGCTCGATCAAGGTCCCGTCCAGGACCGCGCCCTTGATGGTCAGCGCGTCGTTCGCCTCGGCGAACTTGACCAGCGCCTTCGACAGGCTGACCGGGTCGTCGTAGGCGAACACCCAACCGTTGGGGCCGGTCAAGAGGTCCTCGAGTGCCTGGTACGCCGTGTCCTGGATCGCCAGCCGCACCAGGTTGTTCTTGGCGACCTTGTACTCGCCGGCCGCCTCGCGGACGTCGCTGCGGAGCTGCGTCATCTTGCCGACCGACAAACCACGATACTCGGTCAACACCGCCATGGTGGCGCTCCTGAACTTTTCCTGGAACGCCCCGACGACTGCCGTTTTTTCCTCTCGAGCCACGCTGTTCTCCAATCGCCGCTCAGATCGCCATGGTGCGAATTTCCGCGGGATCGATCCTGACCCCCGGTCCCATGGTCGCGGCCACGGCCACGCTCTTGATGTAGGTACCCTTGGCGGCGGCGGGCTTGGCCCGCACCAGCGCCCCCACGACGGCCTTGGCGTTGTCCAGCAGCGCATCGGCTTCGAACGACACCTTGCCGATGGGCAGATGGACGATGCCTGCCTTGTCCACCCGGTATTCGAGCCGGCCGGCCTTGATCTCCTGCACCGCCTTGCCGATCTCCATGGCCACCGTGCCCGAGCGCGGATTGGGCATGAGTCCGCGCGGCCCCAGAATCTTGCCGATGCGGCCGACCGCGCCCATCATGTCGGGCGTGGCCACCACCTTGTCGAAGTCGAGCCACCCCTCGGTGATCTTCTTGATCAGATCATCGTTGCCGACGAACTCCGCGCCCGCCTCCTGTGCTTCCCGCTCCTTCTCGCCCTTGGCGAACGCGAGCACGCGCACGGGCTTGCCGAGCCCGTGGGGCAGACCCACGGAACCGCGGATGTTCTGGTCGGCGCGCCGCGGATCGACCCCGAGCCGCACCGACAACTCGACCGTCTCATCGAACTTCGCCGTGGCGGTCTCCTTGACGACACGGATACCCTCGTCCAGCGGATACTTGCGCGCGTGTTCCACCTTGTCGGCGACGTTCTGGTACTTCTTGCCCTTGGTTTTCATGGCGCTCCCCGATCACACGACCTTGAGGCCGAGACTCCTGGCGGTGCCCTCGACGGTGTTCATCGCGGCCTCGATGCTGGCACTGGTCAGATCGGGCATCTTCATCTGGGCGATCTCCCGCACCTGCGCCTTGGTCACCTGGCCCTTGGTCTCCTTGCCCGGCTCCGCGGCGCCCTTGTCGAGTCCCGCGGCCTTCTTCAGCAACACGGCCGCCGGCGGCGTCTTGGTGATGAAGCTGAAGGTGCGGTCGGCGTAAACGGTGATGATGACCGGAATGATCATCCCCGGCTGATTCTGCGTGGCCGCGTTGAAGGCCTTGCAGAACTCCATGATGTTCACGCCCCGCTGGCCCAACGCCGGTCCCACCGGGGGACTCGGGTTCGCCAGCCCGGCGGGAATTTGCAACTTGATCTCGCCGATCACCTTCTTGGCCATGCCCAAAACTCCTTACGACCGCGGGCGAAGCCCGCGCGACACTAGCTCCGCTCCACCTGAATGAAATCCAGCTCCACCGGAGTCGCCCGCCCGAAGATGCTGATCAGCACCCGCAGCTTGCCCTTCTCCGGCTTGACTTCCTCGACCACGCCGTTGAACTCGGAGAACGGTCCGTCGATCACCTTGATGCTCTCGCCCACGGTGAATACCACCCGCGGCCGCGGGCGCACGGCCCCTTCCTCCATCTGCTGGGTGATCGCCCGCACCTCCTCCTCGCTGACCCACGGCGGCTGCGTGCCCCCGCCGACGAACCCGGTGACCTTGGGGGTGGACTTGACCACGTGCCAGGTCTCGTCGCTCATCTCCATGTGCACCAGGATGTACCCCGGAAAGAACTTCCTGGAGGACGTCCGCTTCTTGCCCTTCACCAGCTCGACGACCTTCTCGGCCGGCACCAGGATCTCGCCAAACCAATCCGTGTGGTCCCCGAGCGTCTTGATGCGTTCTTCCAGGGCGGCCTTGGCCTTGTGCTCGAACCCCGCGAACGTGTGGACGACGTACCAGTTCTTTGCCATGGGCTATCGCTATCCGGTTTCCCGTCTCAACGCCTCGTCTCAACGTATCAGCCACTGCCGCATGTACGAGAGCAGGATGTCCACCAGCCCCAAGTAGATGGCGAAAAAAATCACCACCAGCACGACGACTCCCGTGGCGGCGTAGGTCTCCCGCCGCGTAGGCCAATGGACCCGCTTCAGCTCCTGCCAAGCCTCGCGCACGAAGTCTGTCAACCTCCCCACGGAGGCGAACGAATCGGTCAGTTTTTCCATAGGCGGCGAAGAACTGGCGGGTCAGGCAGGACTCGAACCTGCAACAGCCGGATTTGGAGTCCGGTGCTCTACCAATTGGAGCTACTGACCCGGTCCCGTTGACTCAAACCCGGATTTCCTTGTGCACCGTGTGACTGCGACAACTCCCGCAGAACTTCTTGAACTCAAGCTTGTCCGTGATTCGCTTCTTGTTCTTGGTGGTCGTGTAGTTCTTGCGTTTGCATCGGTCACAGGCGAGTCCTACCAAGTCACGCATCGGTCCAACCTCCGCCTACTGAACGATCTCCGTCACAACACCAGCTCCCACGGTGCGGCCGCCTTCGCGGATGGCGAAGCGCAGGCCGTCGTCCATGGCAATGGGCGTGATGAGATCCACATCCATGTGAATGTTGTCACCAGGCATGATCATCTCGGTGCCCTCGGGCAACGTCGCCACGCCGGTCACATCGGTGGTCCGGAAATAGAACTGCGGGCGGTAGCCGTTGAAGAACGGGGTGTGCCGTCCGCCCTCCTCCTTGGTGAGGATGTAGGCCTCGGCCTTGAACTTGGTGTGCGGCGTCACCGTCTTGGGCTTCGCCAGCACCTGCCCCCGCTCCACCTCGTCGCGCTTGACGCCCCGGAGCAGCACGCCGATATTGTCGCCCGCCTGCCCCTCGTCGAGCAACTTGCGGAACATCTCGACACCGGTGGCCACGGTCTTATGGGTCTCCTTCAGACCGACGATCTCCACCTCGTCACCCACGTGCAGGATGCCCCGCTCCACCCGGCCCGTCACCACGGTGCCGCGGCCGCTGATGGTGAAGACGTCCTCCACCGGCATGATGAAGGGCCTGTCCACGTCCCGCACGGGATCGGGGACGTAAGAATCGACGGCGTCCATCAGCCTGCCGATGGACTCGACCCCCAACTCGGTGGCCTCGCCCTCCAGGGCCTGGAGTGCGCTGCCGGTGACGACCGGAATGTCGTCGCCCGGGAACTGGTACTTGGACAGCAACTCCCGCACCTCCAGCTCCACCAGCTCGAGCAGCTCGGGGTCATCCACCATGTCCGCCTTGTTGAGGTAGACGACGATGGAGGGCACGCCCACCTGCCGGGCGAGCAGGATGTGCTCGCGGGTCTGCGGCATGGGCCCGTCGGCCGCCGACACCACCAGGATCGCTCCGTCCATCTGGGCGGCGCCGGTGATCATGTTCTTCACGTAGTCCGCGTGTCCCGGGCAATCCACGTGGGCGTAATGCCGCTTGTCCGTCTGGTACTCGACGTGCGCGATGTTGATGGTGACGCCGCGTTCGCGCTCTTCAGGCGCCTTGTCGATCTGGTCGAAAGGCACGAAATCCGCCGAACCCTTTTCAGCCAGTACCTTGGTGATGGCCGCCGTCAACGTGGTCTTGCCATGATCGACGTGGCCGATGGTGCCGATGTTGAGGTGCGGCTTCGTACGCTGGAACTTCGCCTTGCTCATCTTCTCCTCCTGTGCCAATCACAATTTCGCGTTTCAATGTCTCACATACAGGCAAAGCCCAGGAGCGGGCTTGAACCGCCGACCTCGTCCTTACCAAGGACGTGCTCTACCTACTGAGCTACCTGGGCATGGGCATGGAGCGGGAAACGGGATTCGAACCCGCGACCCCGAGCTTGGAAGGCTCGTGCTCTAGCCAACTGAGCTATTCCCGCGTAACCGACTCCGTCGCCACGGAGCCTAAACTCGCGCCCTGTCGACCTGACAGGACAGTGGTAACTGATGGTGGAGAGGGGAGGATTCGAACCTCCGAAGCCGATCGGCGGCAGATTTACAGTCTGCTCCCTTTGTCCACTCGGGAACCTCTCCGCATTTCACCCCGGAATACACCGCGCGGACCAAACGGGACTCGACAGGCTCGATTCAACGAGTTCGCTCACTTGGAGCTGGCGATAGGATTTGAACCTACAACCTGCTGATTACAAATCAGCTGCTCTACCGTTGAGCTACGCCAGCGGAACCGTCCGTCGCCATCGCGCACGCAAGAACAAACAACAAAAAGCCACACTTACCCTGCCCCTCTTTCGGAAAACAGGGTAAGAAGACACGTCAACGATATAAAGCATTTGGCGGACCAAATGTCAACGGGGACAGTCAACGGAGGCTGTCAACCGGGACGCGGCACGGACGCGTCCATTCGCTGTTTCGCGACCTCGTAGGCGAATATACCCCATGCCACGCCCACGTTCAACGATCCGACCCGTCCCTCCATGGGGATGGAGACCAGATAGTCACAGCCGCGCCGCACCAGTGGCCTCAGGCCCCGTTCCTCACCCCCCAGCACCACGGCCAGGCGCGCCGGATACGTCTGCTCCCAAACCCGGTCCGGCGCCTCCGCGTCGAGGCCCACGACCCAGAAGCCACGCTCACGCAGGGCGGCGAGAGCGCGCGGGAGGTTGGGAACGCGGTAGACCTCAAGATGATGCGCCGCCCCGGCCGAGGCCTTGATCACGGCGCCGGTAACCCCGGCGGCACGGTCCTTGGGCAGGACGACACGGCGCACGCCCATGGCCTCGGCCGTACGCAGAATGCTCCCCAGGTTGCGCGGGTCGACGACGCCGTCGAGGAAGAGAATACAGTCGCCGGCCGTGTCCGACGGCCGGGACAGGAGGTCGTCGAAGGTCCCGTAGGCGAAAGGGACGGCCCGGGCCATGACCCCCTGATGCCGGCCACCGCGTGCCAGGGCGTCCAGCGCGCGTCCGTCCGTCTCCTTCACACGGCAGCCTTCCCGGAGCGCGGCCTGCTCCACCCGGCGCAGCGCGGGACCGCGGTCGCCCCGGACCATGAGGATTTCCATGATGTCGCCGGGGGCGGCGCGAAGCTTCTCCAGAACGGGATGGATCCCGTAGATGAGCACCGCTTCCGGTCGCTGACCGCCCGGCGTATTCCGCGTTGTGGAATTCATCAAAGAAGGCTACCATAGCCCGTGTGCATCGGACCCTGAGCGCCTATGTGACCGGTCAGATCATCCCGCCTTTTCTGGTAGGCCTCCTCGCCTTTACGCTCGTTTTCCTGGCCGGCCGTATCACCCGACTCATCGAGTTGGTGGTGAGCCGGGGCGCCCCGCTGGATCAGATCGCGAAGCTCTTCGCGTTGATCCTGCCGACGCTACTCGAAACGACGATGCCGATGGCCTTCCTGCTGGGGATTCTCTACGGCTGCGGCCGGCTCGCGCGCGACAACGAGACCCTGGCGTTCAAGGCCTGCGGCGTCGGGCCGGTCCACTTCCTGATACCGGTGTTGCTCCTGGGCCTGGCCGTTTCTCTCCTCACCCTCGGGTTGTCCATGCTCGTCCGTCCGGCCGCCAACCTGGCCGTCAAGAAAGAACTCTACGCGGTGGCCACGAACCGCGCCGGATCCCTGCTCAGGGAAAAGGTGTTCAACGACTTCTTCCCCAAGGTCCTGGTCTACGTCGACAGGATCGTCCCGCCCGGCAATACCTTCCAGGGCATCCTGATCATCGATCAACGCGATCCGGACGCGGAGCATCTTATCATCGGAAGGGTGGCGCTGCTACATTCCGACAACGTCGCCAACTCCATCAGCCTGCGGCTGTACGACGGCATGGTCCATGAACGGCGGTCCGACCGGTCGCACTTCAGCCAGACCTCCTTCAACGTCTACAACCTCAACCTGAAACTGGATCAACTGCCGGCGCTGGACGACGAATCCGGGAATCCCGAGGAGATGTCCATGCGGAGCCTTCGCGAGGCGATTCGCGCGAAGACCGCTCAAGGTCTCGGTGCCATACCGGAAATGATGGAACTGCACCGGCGGTTTGCTTTCCCGTTCGCACCGCTGGTGTTCGCCGTCCTGGGTCTCGCCATCGTGCTCGCGCCCAGCCGTTCGTCCGCCGGGCGTTCCCACGGCGTGGCGGCGTGCATCGCCTGGCTGTTCGCCTACTATGCCCTGTTCGCCGTCGGCACCGCCGTGGGGGAGAACGGCAAGATTCCGGCCGCGCTGGCGCTGTGGCTTCCCAACCTCGTGGTGGGGTGCATCGCGGTCTGGCTGTTCATCCGAACGCTCATGGATGCGCCGTCGCCGTTCAGTGTTGGCGCGGGGACCCGGCTTCGCGGGAGCGGCCGGGTGGCGGCGGGACGGCCCAAGGTGTAGGAAACCGGTCCCTATGATCTTCCTCACGGACCGTCTGTCGGCACCAGCGTTCGGAAGCACGCTCGACATCTATCTGCTGCGCAGGTTCGTGAGTGCCTTTTGCGCGACGCTGGTCGTCGTCATCCTGTTGCATCTGATGGCCGACGTGTTCGGCCGCGTCGACAACCTGATGGGCAACGACGCGACCTGGTCAAACGCCGTCCAGTTCTTTCTCTACCGGCTGCCCTTGCTGATATCCCGCAGCATCGGCTTCGCCGCGCTATTCGCCGCCTTCCTGAGCCTGGGTGCGCTGGCGCGTCAGAACGAGCTCGTGGCCCTGGGAGCATGCGGCATCAGCCTGCACCGGATCACCGTTCCGTTGCTCGTGGCCAGCCTCGCCATCAGTGCCGGAACGTTTCTCTGGAACGAGACCACGGTTCCACTCGCCACCCGCAATGCCAAGTTCGTCTACGACGTCAAGGTGCGGCAAGCACAGCTTCAGTCGGTCTTCCACGACAAGCAGATCTGGATCCGCAGCGGAGATTCCTTCATACGCGCGGACGACTTCGACGCGGAGGCGGGGAGACTGCGCGGTCTGTCGATCTACCGGACCACGCCACGATTCACGCTCGCGGGGCTGATCGAGTCGCCCGCGGCGTTGTGGGATGGAGACCGATGGGTCCCGGAGGGCGGCGCCGAATGGCGGTTTCTCGCCGACGGTACCGTGGAGAGGCATTCTCTCGATGGCAGGTTGCCGCTGAACGAACGCCCCGACGACTTCCACGTGTTCACACGCTCGCCCGACGAGTTCAGCTACGGAGAGTTGCGAGAGCGAATTCGAAGCCTGCGGCGGAAGGGAGTCGACACCCTGCGCGACACGGTGAACTTGCACACGAAGGTGGCGGTTCCACTGGTAATCCCCATCACCATCCTGCTGGCCCTGGCGCTTGCCGTGAAACCGGGGCGGAAAGACAGCATCGCCCTGAGTCTCGCACTCAGCGCCGTCATCGGCTTCTCGTACTGGGTGCTGCTGGGCTTCTGCGTCTCTCTGGGGAGGGCGGGGGCGATTCAGCCCTGGGTGGCGGCCTGGTTGCCCAACATGGTGATGGGTTCCCTGAGCCTGTTTCTCTACGCCGGGTCGGAGTAGACGGATCAGCGCTTGGAGAACTGCGGCCGCTTGCGCGCCTTGTGCCTGCCGTATTTTTTCCGCTCCACGGCACGGGGGTCACGCGTCACGTAACCGGCCTTTTTCAGCGGCGTGCGGTAAGCCTCGTCCACCTGCACCAACGCCCGGGTAATGCCATGCCGGATGGCACCGGCCTGACCCGAGATTCCACCACCCTTGACGTTGGCGACGATGTCGAAGTCGCCCAGCGTCCGGGTCACGTGAAAGGGTTGGTGCACGATCATCCGCGCGGTCTCACGCCCGAAGTAATCGTCGATCAAGCGGTTGTTGATGCGAATGGTGCCTTGGCCCCGCTTCAGATAAACCCGTGCGACCGAGGTTTTTCGTCTCCCTGTCGCGTAAATCAGATCTTCCGCCATGAGTACTGAACCTGTTAAACCGTCAAAGGCATCGGCAACTGGGCCTGATGCGGATGCTCGGGACCCGCGTAGACCTTCAGTTTGCCGAGCTGTCCTTTTCCGAGCCGGTTCTTGGGGAGCATCCCCTTCACGGCCAAGCGCACCACTGCTTCGGGTTTCTTCTCCCGCATCTCCGACAGCGTCCTGACCCGAAGCCCGCCGGGATAGCCGCTATGCCGGTAGTAGCGCTTGTCCGTTTCCTTGGAACCGGTCAGCTTGACGCGCTTGGCGTTCACCACGATGACAAAGTCGCCACCGTCCACGTGTGGACTGAAGGATGGTTTGTGCTTGCCGCGGAGAACCCGGGCAATCTCGGTGGCCATCCTTCCGAGCACTTGGCCTTCCGCGTCGATGACATACCACCGACGCTGGGCCAGAGACTCGGATTTTGTCATCTGAACCGTGCGCATGCTTGAAACCAATCTGGCGGGGCCGACGAGACTCGAACTCGCGACCTCCGGCGTGACAGGCCGGCGTTCTAACCAGCTGAACTACGACCCCGTATCGAACTTATAGCTTAACCCGTGGGCCACGGAATTGCAACCCGTACGCGGGCCAGTGGGCGGTACAGGACTTGAACCTGTGACCCCCGGCTTGTAAGGCCGATGCTCTCCCAACTGAGCTAACCGCCCACAGGCCCCCGGTGCACCGGACCGAACGCGCTCCACCGGCCATGCCCGCCCGGAAAGCGTCACGCGGGCGCCGGGTTGGCCCTCCGGTCACTGCGGAAGGCTGGGCCTCGGCTCTACGTCCTTCTTCCGGAACCCCGCGGCCGGAGCTTCACCCGCGTCGTCGTCCAGTTCGGACGCGGCGAAAAGCGCGTCCGGATCGCTCACCACCAGCGCCCGCTTGAGAACGTCGTCCATGTGCGAGACCGGGACCAACTCCACCCCCTTCAAAATGGTCGAGGGGATATCGTTGATGTCCTTCTTGTTCTCTTCCGGGATAAGGACGGTCTTGATCCCGCCGCGGTGGGCCGCCAGCACCTTCTCCTTCAGGCCGCCGATGGGGAGCACGTTGCCCCGCAGGGTGATCTCCCCGGTCATCGCCACGTCGTGATAGACGGGAATCCGGGTGAGAGCGGATACGAGCGACGTCGCCATGGTGATTCCCGCGGACGGCCCGTCCTTGGGGATCGCTCCCTCGGGCACGTGGATGTGGATGTCGTTCTTCTGATAGAAGTCGTTCTCCAATCCCAGGTCCCGCGCGCGTGAACGCACATAGCTCATGGCCGCCTGCGCCGACTCCTGCATGACGTCGCCCAGCTTCCCGGTAATCGTGAGCTGGCCCTTGCCCGGCATGATGGACACCTCGGTGGACAGCAACTCGCCGCCCAGCTCCGTCCATGCCAGGCCGGTGGTGGTGCCGACCCTGTGGCTTTCCTCGGCCATGCCGTAGCGGAACTTCGCCGGTCCCAGGTACTTCTGGAGATTCCGCCCCCCCACCGTCGTCCTGGACGCGCGGTCGTTCTTCACCACGTCCACGGCGACCTTTCGGCAAATGGAGGCGACTTCCCGCTCGAGGTTTCGTACGCCGGCTTCCTTGGTGTAGTGGCGCACGACCCCCATAAGCGCGCTGTCGGCGAGAGCGATGTTCTCCTCCGTCAGCCCATTGGCCTCCCGCTGCTTCACCACCAGGTACTTCTTGGCGATGTTGAGCTTTTCCAGCTCGGTGTAGCCGGCGATGCGGATGATCTCCATCCTGTCCTGCAAAGGACGTGGGATCCCGTCCAGCGTGTTCGCCGTGGTGATGAACATGACCTTGGAGAGGTCGTAGTCCAGGTCCAGGTAATGGTCGTTAAAAGCCTGGTTCTGCTCGGGATCGAGCACCTCCAACAGGGCCGAGGAAGGATCCCCACGGAAGTCCATGGACATCTTGTCCACCTCGTCCATGAGGAAGACCGGATTACTCGAGCCGGCCTTCTTGAGCGACTGGATGATCTTCCCCGGCAACGCGCCGATGTACGTGCGCCGGTGGCCGCGGATCTCGGCCTCGTCGCGCACGCCTCCCAGCGATACGCGGACGAACTTCCTTCCGGTCGCGCGGGCGATGGAACGCCCGAGGGAGGTCTTGCCGACCCCGGGAGGTCCCACCAGGCAGAGGATCGGGCCCTTGATCTTGCCCACGAGGCTCTGCACCGCCAGGTACTCGAGGATCCTCTCCTTGACCTTGTCCAGTCCGTAGTGGTCCTCTTCCAGGACCTGTTCGGCGTCCGTGATGTCCAGCTTGTCCTCGGTGTGCTCGTTCCACGGAAGGCTGAGGATCCAGTCGATGTAATTCCGCACCACGGTCGCCTCGGCGGACATGGGGGACATCATCTTGAGCTTCTTGAGCTCTTTCTCCACCTTCTCCTTGCCCTCGGCGGAAAGCTTCTTCTGCTTGATCTTCTCCTCTATCTCCTGCATCTCGTTCTTGAACTCGTCCTTCTCGCCGAGCTCTTTCTGGATCGCCCGCATCTGCTCGTTCAGGTAGTACTCCTTCTGGGAGCGCTCCATCTGCTTCTTGACGCGGGAACGAATCCGTCGCTCAACCTCCAGGATTTCGATTTCCGCCCGCATGTGTCCCAGCACCTTCTCGAGGCGCTCACCCGCGTTGACGGTCTCCAACAGAACCTGCCGTTCCTCCAGCTTGATCCCGAGGTGTCCGATGATCGTGTCCGCGAGCTTGCCGGGCTCCTCGATGGCGGACACCGACACCACCATCTCGGGCGGTATCTTCTTCTTCACCTTGACGTAGTTCTCGAACGCCCCGTGGACCTCGCGCACCACCGCCCCCGCCTCCGCGCCCTGTTCCGCCACGTCCTCGAGCTCCTCCACTTCCACCAGGAAGTACTCGGGATGTGTCAGGTAGCGCGAGATCTTGCCCCGGCGCTTGCCCTCGACCAGGACCTTGACGGTGCCGTCGGGCAACTTCAGCATCTGCACGACATTGCCGAGCGTACCGATGAGATAGATGTCGTCCTCGCCCGGTTCGTTGGTCCTGGCGTCCTTCTGCGATGCCAGAAAGATCGGCGTCTGGTTCCGGGACGCCTCTTCCAGCGCGCGGATGGACTTCTGCCGCCCGACAAAAAGTGGCACCACCATGTGGGGGAAGACGATGATGTCCCGGAGGGGCAGCAACGGCGCCTGCACCGTGTTGTCCGCTCCGCGCTCGTCATTGTCGTCCTTCTTGTCGCTGCGAAATAGCATCGGTACCCCCTTACGCGCTCTCCGCCGCCTTCGAGTAGACTACCATCGGAGGTTCCTTGCGGGTCATGACCTCCTCGGTGATGACCACCTCCTTGAGGTTGGGCTGGGACGGCATCTCGTACATCACGTCGAGCATGGTGTTCTCCATGATGGCCCTCAGCCCACGCGCTCCGGACTTCCGCTTCATGGCCTCCCGTGCAATAGCCCAAAGTGCCTCGTCTGTAAAGTTAAGATGCACTCCCTCCATTTCGAACAGCTTGCAGTACTGCTTGGTAAGGGCGTTCTTCGGCTCTTTCAGGATCTGTACCAGCGCTTCTTCACTGAGCTCGTCCAGCGTGGCGATCACCGGCAGCCGCCCGACGAACTCCGGGATCAGGCCGAACTTGAGGAGGTCCTCGGGCTGCACGTCATGCAGGGACCGCACCTCGGGCCGGACATCCACGTCCGTCCCGTTGCCGCCGAAACCCAACCGCCGGCGCCCGGTGCGCCTGCGGATGATGTCCTCGATGCCGACGAACGCGCCGCCGCAAATGAACAGGATGTTGGTCGTGTCGACCTGGAGGAACTCCTGCTGAGGGTGCTTCCTCCCGCCCTTGGGGGGAACGCTCGCCGTCGTGCCCTCGATGATCTTCAGCAATGCCTGCTGCACGCCTTCGCCCGAGACGTCCCGCGTGATCGACGGGTTTTCCGCCTTGCGCGAGATCTTGTCGATCTCGTCGATGTAGACGATGCCCCGCTGGGCCTTCTCCACGTCGTACTCGGCGGACTGCAACAGGTTGAGGATGATGTTCTCGACGTCTTCACCGACGTAGCCCGCCTCGGTCAGACTGGTGGCGTCGGCGATGGTGAAGGGCACCTGCAGGAGCCGGGCGAGGGTCTGCGCCAGCAGGGTCTTGCCGGAGCCGGTGGGGCCCAGCAGCAGGATGTTGCTCTTCTGCAGCTCCACGTCCCCGGCAAGCGCATGGTTGTCGATGCGCTTGTAGTGGTTGTGCACCGCCACGGAGAGGATCTTCTTGGCCGGCTCCTGCCCCACCACGTACTGGTCCAGCACGCGCTTGATCTCGACCGGCTTCGGCACGCCGGACGAAGCCGCGATTACCTCGTCGTGCTCGCACTCCTCCGCGATGATGTCGTTGCACAGGTCGATGCACTCGTCGCAGATGTAGACGGTGGGACCCGCGATCAGCTTGCGGACCTCGTCCTGGCTCTTGCCGCAGAAGGAACAGACGAGATTGCCGGAACGATCATCGCCATGCTTTGGCATTGAAATTCCCCCTCACCCCTTTGCGGTAACGTCAACGCGGCTGGTGATCACTTCATCCACCAATCCATACTCCAAAGCCTGCTGACCCGTCATGAACAGGTCCCGGTCGGTGTCTCGCTCGATCCTTTTCAGCGACTGGCCGGTATGCTTGACCAGGATCGCACCAAGCTCCTCCCGCATTCTCAGGATCTCCCGCGCCTGGATGTCGACGTCGGCGGCGGTCCCCTGAAAACCGCCAAGGGGCTGGTGGATCATGATGCGCGAGTGCGGCAACGCGTAGCGTTTGCCCTTTTCGCCCGCCGCGAGCAGCACGGCTCCCATGCTGGCGGCTTGACCCAGGCAAACGGTGGAAACCTGGGGACGGATGTACTGAATCGTGTCGTAGATAGCCAGCCCGGCGGTGACCGAGCCGCCCGGGGAATTGATGTAGAAGTAGATGTCGCGCTCCGGGTCCTCGGACTCGAGGAACAGCAACTGCGCGGTGATCAGATTGGCCACTTCGTCCACCACGGGGCTGCCCAGAAAGACGATGCGGTCCTTTAGAAGACGCGAGTAGATGTCGTAGGCGCGTTCCCCACGACCCGTCTGCTCAACGACGAAAGGAATGAAATTCATGCTGTGTAAACTCTAGCCGCTTTTGGGAGCGCCATCAAGTTGTTTCAGGCGGGTCCACCACCGTCACCGCGGCCTGCTCCAGAAGGAAGTCCAGCGTCTTTTCGGTGACCATCTGGGACCGGAGCGTGGCCCGCGCCCAATCCTGCCGGTAACGCTCACGCACCGACGCCGCCTGCTCGCCGCTGGCCCGCGCCACGGCATCGACGCGTCCTTCGACCTCCTCCTCGGAAACCGAAATCCCCTCGGCGGAGGCAATCTCGTCGATGAGCAAGGAGGCCTGGACCCGGCGTTCGGCCTCGGGCGTCCATTCCTCCCGAAGCTCCTCCGTGGTGGGCGAGGGCGCATCCGCCGCCGCCGACTCCCGCTCGGTGGCGGCCCGCCGCACGAGATACGACAGCTCCCGCTCCACCATCGACGGGGGAGTGTCCACCGAGTGGGTGTCCAGGAGTTGCTCGACGATTGCGTCGTGCAACCGGGTGTTCTGAAACCGCTCGACCTCGTCCTGCAACTGCGAGCGCACCTTGTCGCGCAACTCCTCCAGGGACTCGCACTCGCCGTAATCCCGGGCGAAGTCGTCGTCCAGCGGAGGCAGATCCTTGCGCCGTATGTCGCGCACCGTCACCGTGAACTCCGCCTTGCGCCCCGCCGGCTCCGACTCCGGTGAATCCGCCGGCAACTCCACCAGGAGCGTCCCCGGCACCCCCTTCTTCATGCCCACGAGTCCCCGTTCGAACTCCGGCAAGAACCGGCCCGCGCCGATGTCCACCGCGTAGTTCTCCGCCGAGCCGCCGGGGAACGCCTCGCCATCCAGCGTGCCGGCGAAGTCGATGAACACGTAGTCTCCGTCCTCCACCTGCTCCCGTTCCTCCACGGGCTCAAGCTGGGCATGGCGCTCCTGAAACGCCTGCAGCGTCCGCTCCACCTGTTCGTCGTCCACGTCGACGCGCGGCCGGTCGAGCGCGAGGCCGCGATAGTTCCCCAACTCGATCTCCGGCCTCACCTCCATCACGACGGAAAACGTGAACGGCTGCGCGTCGGACAGGTCCCCGGCGTCGAGCCGCGGCTCCGAGACGGGATCGAGGCCCTGTTCCTTCACCGCCTCGCCCAGCGATGCCTCGACGATCTCGGACAGCGCCTGTGCCTGGATGTCGGCGCCGTACAGCCCGCGCAGGACTTGTTGCGGAACCTTGCCCGCGCGAAACCCGCGCACGTTCGCGCGGCGCCCGAACTCACGGTAGATGCGGGAGAACGTTTTCGCCACCCGATCCGCCGGAACCTCCACGCGCAGCTTTCTCTGCGTGGGCGTCAAAACCTCGATGTCACATTTCATGCCTGTATGGGCCTCTGCCATGTCTCATGTCCCTGACGGTTTCCCCGCGGCGCCCGCGCTTCACGTCGAGAGCGCGGGCCGTTCCCACCCTGGTGCGAGAGGGGGGACTCGAACCCCCACGGTTGCCCGCTAGATCCTAAGTCTAGTGCGTCTACCAGTTCCGCCACTCTCGCACAGCGCATTCCCTGGGACCGTGTGTCCGGCGTGGTGCGTCCACCACCCGTCTCACGAAGCCCGCGGAGGAACCCCCGGAAGCCGGTTTCCTGTGTAACAATCCCGCAATCCGCAAGTCAAGATCGGATCGCTCGCACCAGCGCCGGCGGAGGCACGCGAAGAGATCGGCAGGCCCGGAGGCCTCGTGTGGAGGGAAGAGTGGGCCGCCGGAGACTCGAACTCCGGACCCGCTGATTAAGAGTCAGCTGCTCTACCAACTGAGCTAGCGGCCCACACGCGTTTTGGGGTGAGTGAAGGGACTTGAACCCTCAACCCCTGGAGCCACAGTCCAGTGCTCTAACCAATTGAGCTACACTCACCAGAACACCTCTGCTCTCGAAACTCTGGCGCGCCAGAAGGGACTCGAACCCCTGACCCACGGCTTAGAAGGCCGTTGCTCTATCCACCTGAGCTACTGGCGCGTCGAACCGTGTCCGCGAGACCCTCTCCGGGCAGGCGCCGTGTTTCGGTTCGGACAGCCCGCCCTCCGTGAACGGTCTCGACCTTGTCCGCATGGTCGGGGCGAGCCGATTTGAACGGCCGACCCCCTGCTCCCAAGGCAGGTGCGCTACCTGGCTGCGCCACGCCCCGTCACGAATCCTTGATTCTACCTCATGGGGCGGCGATATCAAGCCCGAAGCCCCGCGGCGCCGGAAATCGAGGGGTCCGCGGCACGGGCGAACGGCCGGCCGGGCCCCTAGGACGGCACGCGCCACTCCCGGAGCACCTCTTGCTGCATTTCGAGAATGCGTTCGATCCCGGTCTGCGCCAAGCCGATCAAGCGGCTGAGCTGCTCCGCGCTGAAGGGCTGCTTCTCGGCCGTCCCCTGCACTTCCACGAACCTCCCCGAGCCGGTCATCACGAAGTTCATGTCCACCTCGGCGCCGTTGTCTTCCGCCGCGTTGAGATCCAGCGCCGCCTCTCCGTCGACCACGCCGACGCTGACCGCGGCCACGCTGTCCTTGAGCAGGCGCTCGGGAACGGTCTTGCGGGCCGTCCAACCCGCGAGGGCGCAGGCCAGGGCCACGTAGGCGCCGGTGATGGAGGCGGTGCGGGTGCCGCCGTCGGCCTGGATGACGTCGCAGTCGAGCCACACCGTGCGCTCGCCCAGGCAGCCCAGGTCCGCCACGGACCGCAGGCTGCGGCCGATCAGCCGCTGGATCTCGTGGGTGCGGCCGCCCACGCGCGAAGTCTCCCGCGGAATGCGCACGGGCGACGACGACGGCAACATGCCGTACTCGGCGGTGATCCAGCCCTTGCCGGTCCTGCGCAGGAAGGGCGGCACGCGGTCCTCCAGCGCGGCGGTGCAGATGACCCGCGTATCGCCCATCTCGATCAACGCCGAGCCGTCGGCGCGCTTGATGAAGCCCGGCGTGATGTGGATCGCGCGGAGTTCCTCCTGTCCACGTCCGTCCGTTCGCATGTCTACGGCAACCTCCCCTCGGCCCGGCCGATGTCCGTCCCTACAGGTGGAAGACCACGGTCTTGAGCTCGGTCATCTCCTCGACGGCGTAGCGCGGCCCTTCCTTGCCGAACCCCGACTCCTTGAGCCCGCCGTAGGGCATCACGTCGGCGCGCCACTGCGGCCCCCAGTTGATGTGCAGGTTGCCGGACTCCACCTCGCGGGCGAAGCGCATGGCCCAGTCGACGTTCTGCGTAAAGATACCGGCCGAAAGCCCGAAGACCGTATCGTTGGCCAACTCGATGGCTTCGTCGATGGACGCGAAAGGCGTCACCGCCACGGCCGGCCCGAAGAGCTCGTCACGCGACAGCCGCATGTCGCGGGAAACGTCGGCGACCACGGTGGGCGCGTATACCGAGCCGTTGCGCGAGCCCCCCGCCAGCACGCGGGCGCCCTCGCCCACGGCCTCGTTGACCCATTCCTCCACCCTCACCGCTTCGGCTTCCTTGATCATGGGACCCACCTGCGTGGCCGTGTCGAGTTGGCTGCCGACGGCCAGCGCCTCGACCTTGGGCGCCAGCACGCCGAGGAAGTCCGCGTAGACGCGCCGGTCGGTGAGCACGCGCTGGGTGGAGATGCACACCTGGCCGGCATTGGCGTAGCCCGTCGCGGCCACGGCCGCGGCCACCTTGTCCAGGTCCGCATCCGGCATCACGATGAGCGGGCAGTTGGAGCCCAGCTCCATGGTGACTTTCTTGATGCCGGCGACGCGGCAGATGTTCTCGCCGACCTCGCGGCTACCGGTGAACGTGATCTTGCGCACGCGCGGGTCCGCCACCAGCGGATCGCCGATCTCCCCGCCGGAGCCGGTAAGGCACTGGACGCCCTCGGGCGGCAGTCCCGCCTCGAGCAGGATCTCGGTCAGCTTGAGCCCGGACAACGGCGTATCCGAGGCGGGCTTGATGACCACCGCGTTGCCCGCGGCGATGGCCGGACCAACCTTGTGGCACAGGAGGTTGAGCGGGAAGTTGAAGGGACCGATGGCCACCACCACGCCGCAGGGGACACGCAGCGTGAACGCCAGCTTTCCCGCACCCGAGGGGTCCGCGTCCAGCGGCACGGTCTCGCCGTGAATCCGCTTGGCCTCCTCGGCCGACGCGGTCAGGGTCTCCACCGCCCGGCGCACCTCGCCCTTGCCTTCCGCCAGGACCTTGCCTTCCTCCGCGGAAATGAGCGTGCCCAGCTCGTCCACCCGCTCCGCCATCAGCGCCGCCGCCCGGGTGAGCACCTGCCAGCGCTCGTAGGCGGTCATGCGCGCCATGACCGCGGCGCCGCGCTCGGCGAAGGCCAGGGCGCGGTCCACGTCGTCGCGTCCGGCCTTGGGCACGCTGTCGATGACGGAATCATCATACGGGTTGCCGACCTCCTGCATCCTCGGGCGATCAACCCACTCTCCGGCAAGAAACATCTTCATGAGCGTGACTCCTTCAATTCCTCCGACCCGCGTCAGACGAGACCGCGGATGGGCTCCAGCACTGTTGCGGACATTCCCTCCACCATGGCCGACAGCCGCGGCCGCCCCAGCGCCGCCACCGCGTCCACCGCCGCATGCTGGCGCGCGCGCATTTCGTGAACGGCGAAGGCCAGCGACCCCAGGCGGTCGAACAACTCGGCGGCCCGGTCCACGTCCGCGGCGGACGTCGCCTCCCGGTCCTTGTCGAGCACCTCGCGCAGCCATCGGGCGTCGTCCTGTGTCGCGTTCTCCAGGGCATGGACCGCCAGGACGCTGCGCTTGCCCTCGGCGATGTCGCCGCCGCGCTCGCTCCGGCCCTTGTCTCCGTAGAGGTCGAGCACGTCGTCCTGCACCTGGAACAGGATGCCGAGCTGGCGCCCCGCCTCCGTCAGCCCCTCGATGACGCGGCCTCCCTGGCCGAGCAACTCGGCGGCGCCGGCCATGGCCAGAACGAACAGGCGCGCGGTCTTCGCTTCGACCATGGCGAAGTACCGATCCATGGTCGGGCGCGGATCGGAGCGCAACGCGAATTCCTGCTCCTGCCCGTCGATGACCTTCAGGGTCTCGAGCAGCAGACTCCGCGCCAACGCCTCCCTCGCCTCGCCGCTCACCGGCGCGCGCTGAGCCAGCAACACCGCCAGATAGAACATCGCGTCGCCGAGGTCGATGGCGCGGGGCACGCCGAAGCGCCGCCACACCGTCTCCCGGCCCCTGCGCGTCTCGTCGCCGTCCTGCACGTCGTCGTGCACCAGGGTGGCGTTGTGCACCATCTCGCACGCGGCGCCCATGGCCAGCGCCTTGGCGGGATCCTCTTCCAGGCAATCCGCCACCAGCAGCGGCAGCAACGCGCGCAGCCGCTTGCCGCCCGTGTCGAACTGGTAGCGGCACATCTCCGCCAGCCCCGAAGCCGTCAGGCCGGCCTCGCCAACGACGTCCTCCAGAAGCGCGAGGACCTCCGGGAGATAGCGCCCGCGCAAACGCTCGAACTGTTCCGCGAACGTCCGCGTCGCCGCCACCCGACCGGGGTTCGCCGTGTCCGCCTGCCGGTCATCGCGCGTCATGATGGAGTCGGGGAAATGGGAACGCCGCGTCAGCGGAGCTTCATGCCGAAGGCGACCGGCCCCTTGTCGCCTGACCGGGTCTGGAACTGCACGCCGTCGCCTTCACTGAAATCCTCGAACTGGACCCTCGGAGCGCTGCTGCCGCGATGAAAGAAGACATCGTCGCCGCCGTCGTCCGGCTCGATGAAGCCGAATCCCTTGTCCCTGAGGATCTTCCTGATGGTTCCCGTCACTGCGTCTGCTCCGTTCCGGCTGGAAATGCACCGTCATGCCCCTCCGCACCCCTGGATTCCCGCTTCCGCGGGAATGACGTTTCGGGGGGAGGGCCGTGCCATCTCCTGTTCGAATGGGATTCGACACAGCCTCGTTTCATAATGCGCCGCCGCCCGTGAGTCAACAACGCGCCGCGCCAGGGCGGAGCGCAAACGCTGCCGCGGCGCAGGTTTGTTTCCCGGGACAATGTGCTATGGGTGAGGTGGCTGCGCAAGTCGGCCGGCCTCGCAAGATGTCCAAATCGCTCCATGTCGTCGACCTGCGGCGCCTCGAATACGAGGCGGCGCTGGCGGTGCAACACCGGATTCTCGAACGCAAGACCCGCGCGGCCGGGGACGACTGCCTGATCCTGGTCGAGCATCCGCATGTCTTCACCACCGGCCGGCGCGACGCGCGGGCGCATGTCCTAGACGCCGGCGCGGTTCCCGTGCTCGCCACGAGCCGCGGCGGCGACGTCACCTACCACGGGCCGGGGCAGCTCGTCGTCTATCCCATTATCGATCTCGAGTCGAAGCAGCGCCGCGCCGTCCACCGTTACCTGGCCGGACTCGAACAGGCGATCATCGACGTCCTGGCGTCCTTCGGCCTGGACGCTGGTCCCCGTCCGCCGTGGACCGGTGTATGGATCGACACGCGCAAGATCTGCGCCATCGGCATCGCCGTCAAGCGGGGCGTCACGTATCACGGCGCCGCCCTCAACGTGGCGCCCGACCTGGACTACTTCCGCAGGATCGTCCCTTGCGGGCTGGACTGGGCCGAGGTGACCTCCATCGAGCGGGAGGCGCACCGGCCCGTTGCCATGGATGAAGTCAAGGCCCTGGTGGTGCGGAGCTTCTGCCGCAACTTCGGGTACGACGAGGTGGTTCGGGACGAGGGTGGTGCGGGGCCGGCCGGGGACGCCGGCCCGGAGAGGGAACGCGGTACGGACGCCGCGGCTATTTCTGGAACCAATCGGCGTTGAGCTGGGTGTACTCCGCCCACTTCTCGGGCAGCGCCGCCTCCTCGAAGATGGCTTCCACCGGGCAAACCGGCTCACAGGCGCCGCAGTCGATGCATTCCTCGGGATCGATGTAGAGCATGTTCTCCTTCTCGAACACCTCGGGGTTATTCTTGGTCGGGTGGATGCAATCGACAGGGCAGACATCGACACAAGCGGTGTCCTTGACGTCGACACAAGGCTCTGCAATCACGTAAGTCATTCACTTCCTCCTGGGAATGCTGGCCCCGGCCTCATCCAACCCCGAGGACCCGGTAGTCGCGAGCAATGATATTCCGCGACGGTCTTCCGGCTCCTTGCGACGGCCGCGCTCTGATTTTGTCGGTAACAAATCGCCTTTTTCAAGTCAAGCGCGAGGCGGCTAGGAGGCCTGTCGGGCGGCCGTCCTGGCGGTTCGGGGGCGCTTGCGCGGCACCGTGTGGGTGGCGGTGCCGTAGAACGCTTCGGCGCATTCCATCAGGGTCTCGGACAGCGTCGGATGGGGATGCACGGACTCCGCCAGGTCCTTGGCGGTGGCCCCCATCTCGACGGCGAGCACGCCTTCGCCGATCAGCTCACCGGCGCTGGCGCCGGAGATGCCCACGCCGAGGATGCGCTCCGTCTCGGGTTCGAGCACCAGCTTGGTGAGGCCCTCGGGACGGTTCAGGGTGAGCGCCCGCCCGGAAGCGCCCCAGGGAAACTTCACGATCTCCACGGGTACGTCCCCGGCCTTGGCTTCCTGTTCCGTCAGGCCGCACCACGCCACCTCCGGGTCGGTAAAGACAACCGCCGGGATGACCACGTCCGCGATGGTGCTCGATTCGCCGGTGATGACCTCCACCGCCACCCGCGCCTCCTTGGTGGCGCGGTGCGCCAGCAACGCGCCGCCGTTGGCGTCGCCGATGGCGTAGATGGCCGGGTCCCCGGTCTGCTGCTCGTCGTTGCAATCGATGAAACCGTTGGCCCCGATCCTCACCGCGGTGTTTTCAAGGCCCAGGTCCTCGTAGCTCGGCGTGCGCCCGACGCTGACGAGCACCCGGTCGTAGGTCTCCTCGCGGGTGTTGCCGTTGACCTCCATGGCCACCTTGATCTTCCTGCCGCTGGTGGCCATGCGCAGCACCTTGGTCTTGAGACGGACCTCCTTGAACACCGACGCGGCCACCTTGGCCACTGGCCGCACGAGGTCCGGGTCCACGCCGGACAGCAGGTGGTCCAGCGCCTCCACCATGACGATCTCGCTGCCCAGCCGGGCATACACCATGCCCAGCTCCATGCCGATGTAGCCGCCGCCCACCACCAGCAAGCGGCCGGGCACGTCCTCCAGCTCCAGCGCCTCGGTGGAGGTCATGATCCGGCGGTTTCCGAGATCGAAGGCGGCCGGCATGGCCGGCTTGGAGCCCACCGCGATGATGGCCTTGTCGTAGTTGATGAACTGCTGTCCTTCGGCGGTCTCCACCCGCAGGGTGCGGGAGTCCTCGAAGTGGCCGCGGCCGTGAAGGCGCTTGACCCCGCGGCGGGCGCACAGGCCTTCCAGTCCCTGGGCCAGCTTGTCGATGATGGACTCTTTCCACTCCCGCAGCTTGTCGAGCTTGACCTTGGGCTTGCCGAAAGTCACGCCGCGTTCCGCCGACAGCTCCGCCTCGTCGATGACGTGCGTGGCGTGCAGCAACGCCTTGGAGGGGATGCAGCCGCGATTGAGGCACACGCCGCCCAGGCGCTCGTCCCGCTCCACCAGAAGCACCTTCTTGCCCAGGTCCGCCGCATAGAACGCCGCGGCATAGCCTCCCGGGCCGGCGCCCACGACGACGATTTCCGTTTGGATGGTTTCCACGGGTCTCCTAGTCGATGTCTTGTTCGGTGTATTCTTCCAGGAAGCGCACGATCTCGCGCAGGAAGCGCGCGCCGTCGGCGCCGTCGATGACCCGGTGGTCGTAGGAGAGCGCCAGCGGCAGCACCAGCCGCGGCGTCACCTTCTTCTCCCGCACCACCGGACGGAGCACTCCCCGTCCCATTCCCAGCACCGCCACCTGCGGGCTGTTGACGATGGGCGTAAAGTGGGCTCCCCCGATGCTTCCGAGATTCGAGATGGTGAAGGTCGCCCCCTGCATCTCGTCCGCCGACAGCTTGCGCTGCCGGGTCCTCTCGGCCAACTCGTCAAGCTCCCTGGACAACTCCAGCAGGTTCTTCTTGTCCACGTCGCGGATTACCGGGGCGAAGAGCCCCGCCTCGGTATCCACCGCCACGCCGATGTGGACGTAGTCGCGGGCGACGATCTCCAGCGCCTGGTAGTCGATGCTGGTCTTGAAGGCGGGATACTTCTCCAGCGCGGACACCGACGCCTTGATGGCGAAAGAAGTCAGCGTCAGCCGGGCGCCCGCCTTCTCGTAGGCGCGCGCGTGCTGCTTCCGAAGAGCCATGAGGTCGGTGATGTCGGCGTCGTCGAACTGGGTGACGTGCGGCACCGTGGTCCAGGACTCGGTCATGCGTTGCGCGATGGTGCGCCGCAGCGGCGACATGCGTTCGCGCCTGCTCGGCCCCCACTTGGCGAGGTCCAGGGTCTGCAAAGCGTCGCCCCGGGGCGCACCGGCCGGCGCCGGGGGCTTGAGCGCCATTTCCTGAAGCCCCTGGATGTAGGCGCGGACATCCGCCATGACGATGCGCCCGCCGCGCTGGCTGCCCCGCACCCGCGCGAGATCGATGCCCAGCTCGCGCGCGATCTTGCGGATCGCGGGCGCGGTCGGCGGCGGCGCGCCGCTGCTGGAAGCATGGAGTTGCGCATCCGGTGCGGCCGCGGCCGGAGCGTCCGTCTCGGCGGCGGGTGCCGGGGCCGGCGCTGCCGCGGAGGCGGGCACTTCCGCCGCCGGCACCACTCGCGGCGGCCGCGGCGTGGCCGCCGCTCCGTCGTCGATGGTCACCAGCACCTGACCCACCGAAACGACCTGGCCCACCAGGACGTGGACCCGCGCCACCGTGCCCGCGCCTGGGGACGGGATGGGGGCCACCGCCTTTTCGTTCTCGAGTTCCAGCAGGGTCTGGTCCAGTTGAACCTGCTCGCCTTCGGCGACCAGGACGTTGACCACGGTGCCGGAGTCCGCCCCTTCGGCCAGTTTGGGAAGCGTTACGTCCATGGGATTCAGTGTCGTGTGACCCGGGGTCTTCCTCGCGTGGTGCCCGCCGCCGGGGGCGACCGCAGGTCGCCCCTACAAGTCATCGAGCCTTGCCGACGACAAGAAAACCCTCGCGGATTCATCGAGCTGTTTGTGATGCAGCACACTAGATTGCCATTCCGGGATGCGGCTTGGACGGATTGTAGCGCAGCTCGCGCAAGGCCCTTTCCACCACCGTCTTGTCGATCTTGCCCTTGCGGGCCAGGGCGTGCAGCGTGGCGATGACCACCGACTCGGCGTCCACCTCGAAGTAGCGGCGCAACCGCGCGCGCGTGTCACTCCGCCCGAAGCCGTCCGTCCCCAGGGTGACCAGTCCGCCGGGCACCCACGGCGCGATCTGGTCGGGCACGATCTTCATGTAGTCCGAGACCGCCACGAAGACCCCGGTCTCGGGCTCCAGCAGCGATTCCACGTAGGACTTGCGCGGCTCCTCCGCAGGGTGGAGGAGGTTCCAGCGCTGGACCGCGTGGGCGTCCCGGCGCAGCAGGTTGTAGCTCGTGGCGCTCCACACGTCCGCGGCGACGCCGTAGCGTTCTTCGAGGATCTGCTGGGCGCGCAACGCCTCGAACAGCAGCGGACCGCTGCCCAGCAGGTGCGCGCGCTGCTTGTGGCCGGACTCGGAGCGCCTGAACTTGTAGAGCCCCTTGACGATGCCTTCCTCCACCCCCGCGGGCATGGCCGGCATCTCGAGGTTCTCGTTGTACAGCGTGAGGTAGTAAAAGACGTCCTCGCGCCGCTGGTACATACGCCGGAGGCCGTCCTGGACGATGACCGCCACCTCGTAGGCGAAGGCCGGATCGTACGTGAGCAACGCGGGAACGGTGCTGGCCAGCACGTGGCTGTGACCGTCCGCGTGCTGCAGGCCCTCCCCGTTGAGCGTCGTGCGCCCGGCGGTGGCGCCGAGCAGGAATCCCCTGGCGCGGCTGTCCGCCGCGGCCCACATGAGGTCGCCGATGCGCTGGAAGCCGAACATCGAATAGAACGTGTAGAACGGGATCATGGGCGCGCCGTAATTGGCGTGGGCCGTCCCCGCGGCGATGAAGGAGGACATGGCCCCGGCCTCGCTGATCCCCTCCTCGAGAAGCTGCCCGTCCTTCGCCTCCTGGTAGAACAGCAGCGTCTCGCGGTCCACGGGCTCGTAGAGCTGGCCCTTGGGCGAATAGATGCCCACCTGGCGGAAGAGCGCGTCCATACCGAAGGTGCGCGCCTCGTCCGGGATGATGGGCACGACGTTCTTGCCGATGCCGGGATCGCGCAGGAGCTTGCTCAGGAGCCGCGCGAGGGCCATGGTGGTGGAAACGCGGGTCTCGGCGGAACCCTTGTGGAACTCCTCGTAGGTCGCCGCCCCCGGTACCGCCAACGCCTCCGTCTTGGCCGCGCGCGCGGGCAGGAACCCTCCCAGGCTCTTGCGCCGCTCCAGCAGATAGCGGGTCTCTTCGCTGTCGAGGGGCGGACGATAGAACGGCGTCTCCACCACGTCCTCGTCCGGCAGCGGCACGCCGAAGCGCGTGCGGAAGTCGCGCAGCTCCTTCTCGTTGAGCGCCTTCTGCTGGTGGGTGATGTTGCGCCCCTCGCCCGCCTCGCCGAGGCCGTAGCCCTTCACCGTCTTCGCCAGGATCACCGTGGGCCCGCCTTCGTGGCGCAGGGCGGCGGCGTACGCCGCGTACACCTTCTGCGGATCGTGCCCGCCCCGGGCCAGACGGCGGATGTCGTCGTCGCTGAGATGGTTGACCATCTCGAGCAGCTCGGGATGGGTGCCGAAGAAGTGCTTCCGCGTGTAGCTGCCGGGCGCCACCACGTACTTCTGGTAGTCGCCGTCCACCGCCTGCTCCATCCGTTCCGCCAAGAGCCCCTTGGTGTCGGCGGCGAGCAGCGGGTCCCAGTCCGAGCCCCAGATCACCTTGATCACGTTCCAGCCGGCGCCGCGGAACACGGCCTCCAGCTCCTGGATGATCTTGCCGTTGCCGCGCACGGGGCCGTCCAGCCGCTGCAGATTGCAGTTGACGACCCAGACGAGGTTGTCCAGGTTCTCGCGCGACGCCAGCGAGAGGGCACCGGTGGCCTCGGGCTCGTCGGACTCGCCGTCGCCCACGAAACACCACACCCGCGGCTCCCGCGCCAGCATTCCTCGGGTGCTCAGGTAGCGGGCGAAGCGCGCCTGGTAGATGGACATGATGGGCGCCAGCCCCATGGACACCGACGGAAACTGCCAGAAGTCGGGCATGAGATGCGGGTGCGGGTAGGACGGCAGTCCGCCTCCCTTGGCCAATTCCTGCCGGAAGAGGTGGAGCTTGCGCGCGCTCATGCGGTGTTCCACGTAGGCGCGCGCATAGTTGCCCGGTGACGCGTGGCCCTGGAAATAGACCAGGTCGCCGGGAGCGCCGTCGTCACCGCCGCGCAGGAAGTGGTTCAGGGCGACCTCGTAGAGGTTGGCCGCGGAGGCATAGGTGGAGATGTGCCCACCGATGCCCGGCTGGAAGCGGTTGGCCTTGACCACCATGGCCATGGCGTTCCAGCGCACGTAGCTCTTCACCTGACGCTCGATGCGGCGGTCGCCGGGATACGGCGGTTCCTGTTCCCTCGGGATAGTGTTGAGATACGGCGTGTTGAGGCTCGCCACGGGGACCTGCTGGCGCTCGCGGATGCGCGTCAACAGTTGCGCCATCATGGCGTCGACCTGCTTGGGCCCTTCGCGCACGACCTCCCCGAGCAAGGATTCGAGGGAATCCAGCAGCCGGTCGTTGGAGCGCGCGCCGACGGCTCCCGCTCCGGGTTCGGACACGGCGCCCGTCTCCTCCGTCGTGGCGGCGTGGGGGGCAGTCCTGATGTCTTTGGCGTTCATGATCTTCAGCGATATTATAGGACACGACCGCGGATGCAACACGTGAGGGAGGCAACATATTCAGCGCCGCCCACGTGTGTCAAGTCCTGTCTCGGGTTCTTTTGAACCGAGCGTCCGAGCGTCCGAATACCGGCTCCCGGCGGCGCGCCGCCCGAACCGAAGACTCGTCATGCAATGTCTCGATCTGACGCTCCCCACCCCCGAAGAAAACCTGGCGTGCGACGAGGCGTTGCTCGACGAATGCGAGGCCGGTGCGGATCGGGAGGTGCTCCGGTTCTGGGAGTCCCCCCGGCCCTTCGTGGTCCTGGGCATGGCCAGCCGGCGCGAGCGGGAAGTCCGCCTGGCCGCGTGCGCGGCCCGCGGCATCCCGGTCCTGCGGCGTTGCAGCGGCGGCGGCACCGTGGTCCAGGGGCCGGGCTGCCTGAGCTACACCCTGGTGCTGCGGATCGCCGGCAACGGCCTGCTGGAACACATCGATTCCACCAATGCGTTCGTCATGGAACGGCACCGGCGCGCGCTGGCCGAAGCCACCGGCCTGCCGATCCTGCGGCAAGGCGCCACCGACCTGGCGGTGGGGCAGCGGAAGTTTTCCGGCAACGCGCAACGGCGCCGGCGCCGCTGCCTGTTGTTCCACGGCACCTTCCTGCTGGATTTCCCGATCCCGTTGGTGGAAGAGCTGCTGCCGTATCCGCCCAGGGCGCCCGACTACCGCGGACGCCGTTCCCACCGCGCCTTCCTCGCCAACCTGGGCGTTCCGGCATCGCGCATGAAGGACCTGCTGCGGCGCGCCTGGAACGCCACGCAAGGCGGCGACGTCCCGGGCGAGGCCATCGCCTCGCTGGTGGCGCGCCGGTATTCCGATCGAAGCTGGAACGAGCGCTGTTGATACAGGAGCCTCTCAGGGGTTCCCGACGAACGGTCACGAGTGGCCGAACCATTCCCACTCGCCGTGCGTCCCGAGTCCTTCGACAAGCCCAGGACGGGCTACGCGGAGCGAAGTCGAAGGACGCGAACTCTCAAGGACCCCGGTCACACGAACGTCAGCCAGTGATGGTAGCCTTCGGTGCGGCCGCGGATGACGTCGAAGAAGGCCTGCTGCAGGTCCAGGGTCACGGGTCCCGGCTTGCCCTCGCCGATGGTGCGGTCGTCCACCTCCCGGATCGGCGTCACCTCCGCGGCCGTGCCCGTGAGGAACGCCTCGTCGGCGATGTAGAGGGCATCGCGGGCGAAACGTTCCTCGATCACCTGGTACCCCTTGGCGCGCGCCAACTCGATGACGCTGGCCCGGTTGATGCCCGGAAGGATGGAGGTCACGGGCGCGGTCCTGAGCTGCCCGTCCTTCACGATGAACAGATTCTCGCCGCTGGCCTCGGAGACGCACCCCTCGGGGTCGAGCATGATGGCTTCGTCGTAGCCCGCGAGCTTGACCTCGTGCTTGGCCAGCACGGAGTTGACGTAGTTGCCCGAAACCTTGCTGTTGGTCATCATCACGTTGACGTGGTGGCGCGTGTAGGAAGAGACCTTGGCGCGGATACCCTGTTTGAGCCCCTCGTCGCCCAGGTAGGCGCCCCAGGCCCACGCCGCCACGATCACCCGCACGGGGTTGTTGAGCGCGTACAACCCCATCTCGCCGTCGCCCACGAAAGCCAGCGGCCGGATGTAGCACTCCTTCAAGCGGTTCACCCGGATCACTTCCAGCACCGCCTCGGTCATCTCGTCGATGCCGTAGGGCAGCGGCGTGCCCAGGATGTGACCGGAATCCCGCAGCCGACGCAGGTGCTCGGCCAAGCGGAAGACGGCCGAACGCGCGTCGTCCAGCGCGTAGCAGCGAATCCCCTCGAAGTACGCGGTGCCGTAATGGAGCGCGTGGCTCATGACGTGGAACCTGGCGTCATCCCAGTTCACCATCTCGCCGTCCACCCAGATCTTCTCGCTCCTCACGGCCATCGACACTCTCCGGCGCGTTCCGCGTTCCCTTCACGCTCGCGCATTAAAACGACAAAAGGCCACCAAGCCGACGCCATGGTGGCCGCCAACACCGCTTTTCTCGTGTCGTGGTATTTCTCCAGATTTCGGGCGCGATGTCAATCTTTGCGGGGCGGGACGGACGTGTCCGCGGGCCGTGGAACCGGGCCTGCCAAGCAAGCGCTGATCGATTACCGCTTCGAATTGCGGCGTCGTTCAAGTGGGCGGCCTTCGACTTCGCTGCGCTACGCTCAGGACGAACGGTGGTGGGGAGCCCTTACCCGGTTAGGGACTTTCATCCGTTGGTCCGGAGCGTAGCGCAGCGAAGTCGAAAGACGTGGTCGCAATGGAACCGGTTCTCCCTGACCGGAGGTCCGTCCCTCCATCGTGGGGTGCGTGATCAAGAGGGCGCTACTTGCCCCAGTCGCGGGAGTAGCGGAAGTCGCGGTCGATGGTGCGGTGGGAGACCTTGGCGATGACGGGGAGGCGGCGCTTGAATTGGGAGGTCTGGATGCGCCGGGCGATGTCGTCGACGAACTCGGGCGCGAAGCCGGCGTCGATGAGCTCCGCGCGGCCGTAACGCTGGTCCACCATGAGGTAGAGCAGGTCGTCCCCCTGGCGGTAGCTGAAGCCCAGCTCGGCCTCGTCGGTCTGCCCGGTCCACAGGTCGGCGGAGGGCTGCTTCGTGACGATGACGTCGGGGACGCCCACGGCCTCGCTCAGGGCCCAGACCTGGGTCTTGTAGAGGTCCCCCAGGGGATTCAGCGCCGACGCCATGTCGCCGTGCAGGGTGCCGTAGCCCAGCAGCAGTTCGGTCTTGTTGCTGGTGCCCGCCACCAGCGCATCCCAGCGCGCGGAGTGGTCGTAGAGGATGGTCATGCGCTCCCGCGCCATCTTGTTGCCCCGGCGCTTGGGGTCCGCGTCCGGGAAGGCGGCGAAGTAGGCGTCGATCTGCGGCGTGATCTCCACCGTCGCGGCGTGGATGCCGCTCGCCTCCACCACCAGGCGGGCGTGCTCCAGGCTCTCGGCGCTGGAGGCGCGGTACGGCATCATGATGCCCAGCACCTGCTCCGCGCCCAGCGCTTCCGCCGCCAACATGGCGCTCAGGCTCGAGTCGACCCCGCCGGAAAGGCCCACCACCACGCGTTCGAGGCCGACCTTGCGCACCTCGTTGCGGATGAACGCCACCAGGATGCGGCGCATGAGGGAGACGTTGGTGGGAATCACGGGCTTCTCCACGATCCTGCCCTGCTCCACCGCTGGATTCCCGCTTGCCAAGCTGTGTCGAAACTGCACCTGGCCACGACCCGGCAGCGCCACCCCGAAGAGTCATTCCCGCGAAAGCTTGCCCTCGACTCCGATCGGAAGCGGGAATCCAGGGGCGGTGAGGCGGGGAAACGCCGCTGCAATGCCCCTCCACCGCCCCTGGATTCCCGCTTCCGCGGGAATGACGTTCTGTTACGTTGTTGCCTCATGTGGTTTGACACAGCCGGTTCCGCGGAACTGACCGTGCGGAGCGTGGGTGTCTCGCCGGGCATGATACTAGTGTGGTGTCTGGTTAATTCGCATAACAATCTGCGGGTCTTTTCTGCATTGAAATCGTTTTTTGGCTTGTTTATCAGTATGTTAGGAGCAGGCTCATTTGAGCCGTCATCGATATGTAACCCCATTCAACCAATACTCAGTCCCCGCAAGCGCGCGTATGTCCTCAAGTCAGTTTGGTGCCTCGGAGAAAGTCACCGTAGCGTCCCGCCGGGCCGAGGTCAATT
>JAPOPM010000240.1 GCA_026712905.1 Deltaproteobacteria bacterium | reverse complement strand
GAACCTGCCGTTCACCTCGCGCACCGGCATCGCCGCCATACTGCAAATCGACAAGTCCCTGGAGGAAACCGCAAGAGTCCAGGGGATCGGCTGGTTCCGGCGCATGGCCAAGATCATCATCCCCATGTCGTCAAGCGGCGTAACCGCCGGCATGCTGCTGACCTTCATCACCGCCACCCGCGAACTGTCCCTGATCATTCTGCTGCTGTCGCCGGCCAACATGGTGCTCACCGGAGTGATCTTCAACTACAACGAACAGGATATGACCCAGCACTCCGGCGCCGTGACCCTCTTCCTGGTGATGATCATCGTCGGCGCCAACGTGCTGGTGCGTCTGCTCACCGGAGGCGGCGGCCTGGCGGGGCTGCGGCACACCTGAGGGGAAACTCGATGGCAACGACAATCCGAATCGCCGTGACCATGAACATACGCGCCGGGGAGGCGTTCGAGATCGCCTTGGGGCTCGCGGAGAGGAACCTGCCAGACGGCTCGGAGATCATCGTCTCGTACGGCGTCGGCAACAGCCGGCTCGGCGGGTTCGAGGCGCCCAGGCTGCTGGCCGCCGGGGAGGTGGACCTGGCTTTCCTCAACCCTTCGCCGGTCTCCTATATGGCCCTGAACGGGTTGGCTCCCTATTCGGAGAAGATCGACATCCGCAATCTCGCGGTCTTCCCCTCCTGGGACAAGATCGCCTTCGCGGTCCGGAGAGACCTCGGCGTGCGCTCCCTCGAAGAAATCGGCGAGAAGAAACTTCCGCTCAGGCTGTCCACCCGGGGACAAGGCCCTGAAGGAACCACGGAGTTCACGATCCGGCGGATCCTGAGTCTTTGCGGCTGGAGCCTCGAGGATGTGGAGCAATGGGGCGGCACGGTGGACCAAGTACCGGTCCCCTCGCACCCGCGGCGCATGGAGGGCATCGAGCAAGGCGCCTATGACGCCGTGTTCGACGAGGGCATCACCGGCTGGACCGCCGACGCCCTGGCCCGGGACATGGTCCTGCTGCCGTTGCAGCCGTCGGTGTTCGCCGAAATGGCGCAACTGGGTTTTCGTAGATCGACGATTCCCAAGTCCGCGTTCCCGGCGCTGGACGCGGACGTCCCCGCCCTGGAGTTCGGCGGCTGGCCGCTCTTCTGTCGGGCGAACTTTCCCGACGAACTCGCCTACGCCGTGGTCAAGGCCATCGAGGCCAGGAAGGACACCATGCCGGTGGACGGCGACCGGTTCGACATGAGCCGGATTTGCCGGGACACGGAAGAGGGGCCGATGTGCATACCGCTGCATCCGGGTGCGGAGCGGTACTATCGGGAAGCGGGGTATTTGTAGGGTGCGGCGGGTAATGATCGCACCCCGACTGGACACCGATCCGGGGCGCTCGTGGTGGGCCTTCGGCTCCTCGCAAATTTGACACGCGCCCGCCTATTTTGTTAACGTCGCGCTCCTTTCACATTAAGGACCCACACGACTCACAACCACAGGTCGGAAAGGTTGACTATGAATATTGCAAACCGGGGAACGCGACGCGCGCGTAACCTGTCCGTGCTGCTCGCCATCGGGATGTTCGTATCCGTCGCCGCGGCATACCCGGCCTTTGCCCAGGACAAGCCGGTACGAGGCGGAACGATTGTCGGCGCAACCGTACTGGAGCCGAAATCCCTTGACCCGTTGTTCGGTGACGGGGGCAATCTGGACCACTACGTCTGGCGGCAGATCTATGAGTCGCTCCTGGACATCACCGGGAGCGGCGAAGTCGGACCCGGGCTGGCGACGAGTTGGAAGTTTACCGAAGACAAGAAATCCATCGACTTCACATTGCGGCAAGGCGTGAAGTTCCATGACGGCACGGCGTTCAACGCGGAAGCCGCGGCGGTGACTTTCCGTCGCGCGCTCTCGAAGGAACTGAACGCGCCGCGGGCCTCCGACTTGTCGGCGATCACGGGGGTGGAAGTGCGCGGTCCCTACGAATTGCGGATCAATCTCAAGGCGCCGAGTTCGGCCGCGCTACCGGCCATCGCCTTCGCCGGCCTGATTGCGTCGCCCGCCGCCATCGAGAAGCACGGGCAGGATTATGGCAGGAACCCGTCCGGGACCGGCCCCTTCAAGTTCGCCAGTTGGCAATCGGGCTCCAGGATCGTCCTCGAACGCAACCCGAATTACTGGCGGAACGGCGCCGACGGAAAACCGTTGCCCTATCTCGACAGCGTCATCGTCCGGTTCATCAAGAAGAGCGCGGTGAAGGTCATCGAAGTCAAGTCCGGCAACGTCCAGGTCATCGACACGGTCTCGGCCCGGGATCTGAAGACGGTGAGCGGCGATGCCAACCTCCGGCTCGTGCGCACCGGCAATGGCCGGCACGTCATGTTCGCGTTCAACATTTCCAAGCCGCCGTTCGACGACATCCGGCTGAGACAGGCGGTCCTGTTCGGCCTCGATCGTCAAACAATGATGAAGGTCATCACCCTCGGCCGAGGGCAGGTCACCCCGACCCTGATCCCCAACCAGAACTGGGTGTTTGACGCCACTCTGGAAAAGTACGGCCATGATCCCGCGCGGGCGAAGAAGCTGCTGGCCGAGGCCGGGCACGGGAGTGGCCTTGACGCGCGACTGGACATCATCAAGCGTGAGCCCGATTCGACGGTCGCCCAACTCATGCAGGCGCAACTGAAGGAGGCCGGCATCAATCTCACGATCAAGACCGTCGACCGCCAGTCGATGCAGGCCAGCTTGCGCGCCAAGAACCACATGTTCGGCATCGGCCGCTTCACGGTCCCGGGCATCGACCCGGCCCAGACGTTCGGACGGATCTTCGGACGGCGCGCGCGCATTCAGCGGACCGGCGTGAGCGACGAGAAGCTGTTCGACATGATCGACAATGCCGCCCGGCAGACCGATCAATCGGTGAGAAAGGGTCTCTACCGCGAGATCCAGGCCTACCTGGTCGACAATGCGCTCTACGGCTTTCTGTTCTTCATGGAGTCGTCCCAGGTCGAGCGGACTTCAGTGAAGAACCTGAAG
>JAPOPM010000239.1 GCA_026712905.1 Deltaproteobacteria bacterium | reverse complement strand
GCCGTCGATCTGCGACTTGCCCTCCAGCAGCGGGGAGATCTCCGCCAGGCGGGCGTCCGGGCTGACCCACCGGAGCGTCTTGTTGGGCAGGTAGCTGTCCTGCACCCGCCGCGCGATCGCGTGCGCATCCGGGTCGTCCTTTCCCGCCACCATGACGATCTCCGCCGGCATCGAAAGATGGAAGTCCAGCGCCGCGAGCATGTGGGCCAGGCCGAACGGCTCCTTGGCCATGGCGTCGTAGTGAAGACGCAGGACCTTCTCCGCGCGCTCCACCAGATCCTGCTCGCCGGTGTAGTGGTGGAGCCGCAGCAGCACCAGCGCCGCCACCGCGTTGCCCGACGGAATGGAACTGTCGAACCCGGGCTTGGTGCGGCTGATGAGCTGCTCGTGGGACTTGCCGGTATAGAAGAAGCCGCCGTTCTCCTCGTCCCAGAACTCCTCCACCATGGTGCGGGCCAGGGCCTTTGACCGGTCCAGCAACTCATCCTCGAAAGTCGCCTCGAACAGGTCCAGCAAGCCGGCGATGAGGAAGGCGTAGTCGTCGAGATAGCCCAGCAGCTTGGCCTGCCCGTCCTTGTAGGTGTGGAGCAGCAGGCCGTTTTCGAACATGCGCGTGAAGATGAAATCGACGGTCCTCGCGCCCGCTTCCCGGATCCGCGCGTCGCCGGTGACGGCATATCCCGCGGCAACGCCCGACAGCATCAGGCCGTTCCAGGAGGTGATGACCTTTTCGTCCCGGAAGGGCTTGACCCGCTTCTCCCGCTCCGCGAAAAGGCGCGCCCGGGATTCCGCCAGGACCGTTTCGATCTCTTGCTGGTCCTTGCCGAAGTACTTGGCCGCCTGCTCGACGGTGAGGATGGGGTGCAGGATGTTGTTGCCCTCGAAGTTGCCCAGATCCGTGACATCGTAGAACCGGCAGAAGATGTCGCCGTGCTCCTTGCCCAGGAGTTCCAGGACTTCCCTCCGGCCCCACACGAAGAACTTGCCTTCTTCCCCCTCGCTGTCCGCGTCCTGCGCCGAGTAGAACCCGCCCTCGGGCTGAATCATCTCCCGCAACACGTAGTCGAGCGTCTCCTCGACGATGCGCTTGAAAAACCCGTCCCCGGTGATCCGGTACGCCTCGGCATAGACCTGCGCGAGCTGGCCGTTGTCGTAGAGCATCTTCTCGAAGTGGGGCACGAGCCACTTGTCGTCCACGGAGTATCGGTGAAAGCCGCCGCCGAGCTGATCGTACATGCCCCCCTCGGCGACCTTCCGGAGCGTCTCGGTGATCATCTCCAGGTACCGCCCGTTTCCCGACAGCCGGTACGACCGCAGGAACAGGTTGTAGACCCCGGCGTTGGGGAACTTGGGCGCACGGCCGAAGCCGCCGTGGGCGGCGTCATAGGCGGACGTGAGGCCCTCGGCCCCGCGCGTCACCACCTCGACGCTCATCTCCTGACCGGTCTCGCTCAGCACGCTCATGCGATCCAGCGCGGTCACGATCTGGTCAACGTTCCGGGCCACGTCCTCGCGCTTGTTCCGGTATGCCTCCACCACCGCCTGAAGCACGCGCGGGAAGCCGGGCATGCCCTGCCGGTCCTCGGGCGGGTAGTAGGTGCCGCCGAAGAAGGGTTTCCCCTCGGGGGTGAGGAACACCGTCATGGGCCAGCCGCCTCGCCGCGTCAGCATCTGCACGGCGTTCATGTAGATCTCGTCCAGGTCGGGACGCTCCTCCCGGTCCACCTTGATGCTGACGAAGTTCTCGTTCATCAGCGCTGCGATGGCCGCGTTCTCGAACGACTCGTGCTCCATCACGTGGCACCAGTGGCAGGCCGAGTAGCCGATGCTCAGGAGGATCGGCCTGTCTTCCGCCCGCGCCTTGGCGAAAGCCTCCTCGCCCCAGGGGTACCAGTCCACCGGGTTGCCGGCGTGCTGCAGCAGATACGGGCTCGTCTCGTTGGCCAAGCGGTTCATCGACGGTTTCTCCCACGAATTAACCAGACACCACACTAGTATTTCCGGATCACCGCGATCACCACGCCGCGGATCTCCACGTCATCTTCCTCGGCCACGATGGGTTCCAGCCGTTCGTTGGCGGGACGCAGCAGCACTCTCCCGTCCTCGCGGAGCAACCGCTTGACCGTGGCCTCGCCCCGCACCACGGCCAACACCGTGTCGCCGTCGCCCGCGGCGGGGACGGACTGGACCAGGATCAGGTCCCCGTCCCGGATCTGTTCCTCGACCAGGGAATCGCCGCGCACGCGCAGGGCGAACGTGTCGGGGCTCCGCGCCAGCTCCGCCGGCACGCCCAGGGTGTCGTTCACCTCCACCGGCTCGAGGAGCACGCCCGCGGCCATGGTCAGCCTATCAGCCTTCGGCCTCCATGACACCCTTGGCCATTTCGACCATGCCGCGGGCCTTGACCGCGTTGGCGTCCTCGGGACCATGGAACTTTCCGAGGTAGGCCGCCACCTTGCGCAGCACCTCGTGATGCGCCTCGGCGCACGCACGGCGGGCATCGGGCGAAAGCTCCCAGAACTCCCTTTCGATGTTGCCCAGCCAACCCGGCAGATACTCCACCTCAATGTCCTTGCCGCTGTACAGATACCCCTCCAAGGAGCCCACTCTGGCCGCCAGGCCGTAGACCCGCTGGACGTCGGATGCATCCATGTTGTTCCTCCCTTCGGTGGAGTTTCCTTCGAACTTTCGAATATCCCGACCAAGTCTCGAGTCAGGGGGAGGCCACCTTGCGCGACCGCGCGCGTCCGTTGCGCTGGTATCGATCCACGGCCTTGTTATGCTCGCGCAGCGTGGCGGAAAAGTGGTGGCTGCCGTCGTTCTTCGACACGAAATACAGATAATCGACCGCCGCGGGAAACAGCGCCGCGTTGATCGCGGCCAGACCGGGGTTGGCGATGGGTCCCGGCGGCAAGCCGGAAATCCTGTAGGTGTTGTAGGGGCCGGGGGTCCGGAGGTCGCGGCGCGTCAGGTTGCCGTTGAAATTCGCCAGGCCGTAGATGACCGTGGGATCGCTCTGGAGCCGCATGCCCCGCTTCAGGCGGTTGTGGAAGACGGCCGACACCGTCGACCATTCGTCGTGAGGCCCGCCTTCCTTCTCGATGATGGAGGCCAGGGTGACCACTTGGTGACGCGTCATGCCGATGGCGCGCCCGCGCGCCTCCAACTCCGCGGTAAACCGGCGTTCGAAGGTCGCCAGCATCGTCCCGACGATCTGCTCCTCGGTGGTCACCGCGGGGAGCTTGTAAGTGGCGGGGAACAGGTAGCCCTCCACGCTGTCGCCCCCCAACGACTCGAGCAGCGCGGGGTCCTTCGCCGCGGCGACAAACTCCGCCGCCGACACCCGGCCCCGCCGCTCCAACAGGTCGGCGATCTGCCGGACCGTCAAGCCCTCGGGAATGGTCACCCTGTAGTGGACGCTCCCGCCGTCCACGAGTCGCGCCAATACCGACGCCGGGGACACGGTCCCCTCGAAGCGGTACAGGCCGGGATGGACCCTCTTGTCCACGCCACGGAGCTGCGCCCAGAGCACGAGCGGGCGCCACTGGGAAATCACTCCCTTGCCACTCAACTCCCGCGTGATGGCCGCGAACGAGTCGCCCTTGCGGATCTCGATTTCGGTTACCGACGGGTGTCCCTGGTACGGCGTCCACAGAAACGCGCACAGATAGCCCGCGCCGAAAAGGGCGACGAGCAGGACAACACCCGCGGCAAAAAGGAAGGGTCTGGTCAAGGAAAGACTCCGGCGGCGTCAGTTCTCGGTGACGTTCACCTTCATCCATCCTTCGATCTGCTTGAGGAAACCGGAGAACGGATCCTTTTTCGGCGAGTCCGCGAAGTAGGCCTTGTGCATGTAGTCGAGCGCACCGGAGAAGTACTCGAACTTCTCGGAGAGCTCCTGATAGAGGAGGAAGCCCGTACGGTAGAGCGACAGGTCCACCTCGGACACCTTCATGTAGGAGCGGCTGCCCTCCCGGATGTAATAGTCCAGGTAGCCTCCGTGCTCCACGTGGGAGCGGAACACGCCGCTCATGAACAAGGTGTAGTCGCCGAGGTACTTGCGGAAGCGCCGCTCCCGCATCAGCATGTTCTCGCCGGCGAAGGCGGGGTTCCCGTCCGGCAGCACCGACTGCTCGTCCGCCAGCATCTCCACCACGCTCTCCAGCCGTTGGTGCCTGCGCGCGCGCACGCGGAACAGGCGGTCACTGCGGGCGAACTCCGTCAGCACGTCGGCCACGTAGCCCGTCACCTCCGCGTCACGGATGCCCAGCTCGCCGAAGCACTGCCGGGTCATGTTGAGGAAAAATCCCTGAAGCCGGTCTTTCGAAAGCATCTTTTCCATGGCGTCACCGTGACCGGTAATGCCAACAGGAAACGCCGGGGATGTCAATCCCGAAGAATGTCGGCGCGCGGGCCGATGGCGCCGGTGCGTCGAACACGCCACCGGTGTGGGTGTCGGGTCCGTTCCCGTGGTAAGGAAGCGTCGGAAGGAGCCTTTCCGTGAAGATATGCAAAGCCCTCACCATCGCGGGGTCGGATTCCGGTGCCGGCGCCGGCCTTCAGGCCGACCTCAAGACGTTTGCCGCCCTGGGCGTGTACGGCACGTCCGTGGTCACGGCCATCACGGCCCAGAACACTACCGGCGTGACGCGGATTCTCGAAGCGCCGGCGGCGCTGGTCGCCGCCCAGATGGACGCCGTCCTGGAGGACATCGGCGCCGACGCGGTCAAGACCGGCATGCTCGCCAACGCCCGGATCATCCGCGCGGTGGCCGCCAAGGTCCGTGAACACCGTGTCGAACGCCTGGTGGTGGACCCGGTCATGGTGGCCAAGGGCGGACACCGGCTCCTCCGGGAAAACGCCGTCCAGGCACTGAAGACCCATCTCTTCCCGCTGGCCGCCGTGGTCACGCCGAACCTTCCCGAAGCCCAGGCGCTGACCGGTGTGGCCGGGACCGGCGCCAGGGCCATCCAGGACATGGCCCGCCGCATCGTCGACATGGGCGCGCGCAGCGTCGTGGTGAAGGGAGGTCATCGCCGGGGCGCGGCCACCGATGTCTTCCACGACGGGGCGGTGTTCCATGAGCTCTCCGCCCCACGGATACGGACGAAGAACACGCACGGCACCGGCTGCACCTATTCCGCGGCGCTGGCCTGCGCTCTCGCACGCGGCCAATCCGTGGAGACCGCGGTGGCCGAGGCCAAGGAGTTCATCACCCGGGCCATCGGCCATGCCTTCTCCATCGGCCGCGGACACAGCCCGGTCCATCATTTCCATGAGTACTGGAGCGGCGGCCACGCCCGTGGCCGGCAACGCCCACATTGAGCGGCCAGGGGCGAGGGCAGGGGGGTGCGGACCTTTACCGGAGCAGGTTCAGAACCGGGTCTACCAGGTAGGAATCGAAAGAATAGAGGCCCAGGCCGTAGGCGATCTGGCCGGCGGGCAGGGGGAATGAAAGAGCCTCCTCCAGGCCCATCTTGAAGAAGACGTACACGCCCAGACTGTACACCAGGCTGGTGCGCCAGGTCTCGCGCGCCTGAAAGCGGAGGAAGATCGTCGGCATGACCACCCCGCCCACCTTGAACCCGAGAAGGTACAGCCCCACCGCGAAGGCCACGGCCCAGAACGAGATCTCCAGCGTGCGTCGGCGCACCATCGCGGGCTCGATAAACGGTTCCGCGTCCGCCACGGGATGCGGTCCGGCCGGACCGTGCTCGAACGCGGGCGGGCGGAACCCCAGCCACAAGCTGTGGGCGAGGTGCATCACCGACAGGGCCAGCACGGGATAGCCGATGGCCAGCGGAAAGAAACGCGTACGCGCGGGCCAGCCCTGGGCCTCCCACACCGCCCATGACAGGGCCGTCACCAGCAGCACGCCGATGACGATATCCGTCCGGTTACGCACCCAGATCCTCCTGGAGCTTGGCCCGCTTCGCCATCCAGTCCTGCAACCCGGGCAGGAAGATCACGACCAGGGCGACTCCGAAGGTTACCATGACGATGGGACGCGTCAGGAACCAAAGCCCGTAGATCTCGTAGGAGATGAACAGGTTCCGTTCCACGAGCGATCCGAGCACCAGCCCCAGCACCAGCGGCGGGCGCGGCCAGCCGTGGTTCACCATGACCACGCCCATCACTCCGAACACCAGCGTGGTGGTCATGGCGAAGTAGGAGCCGGTGTTGGCGAAACCCGCCAGGTAGATGAGCATGAACAGCGCCGGAATCAGCAACGAGCCGCGCACCTGGGTGATCTTCGCCAAATGGTTCAGGAACAGCAGGCACAGCACCACGGTGATGATGTTCGAGATGACGATGAGCCACACGAACGAGAAGGTCAGAGCCAAGTGCTCCGTGAGCATCTTCGGCCCGGGCTGCAGCCCCTGGATGATGAACGCGCCCAGCAGGATGGCGGTGGTGGCGCTGCCGGGCACGCCGAAGGCCACCGTCGGGATCATGGCGGCGCCGATGCCCGAGTTGTTGGCCGCGCCCGGCCCCAGGACGCCGCGCACGTCGCCCTTGCCGAAACCGCTGCGGTCCCTGGTGCTCTGCACCGCATGGGCGTAGGACACCCATTGGGACAGGGCCGCGCTCACTCCGGGCACGAGGCCGAAGAAGGTGCCGATCATGCTGCAGCGGACGGTGAGGCCGATGTGGATGAAGGTGTCCTTGACCCCCTGCCACACGCCGCCCAGCTTGCCCACCTTGGTTTCGGCGATGGCGGAGCCCTTGACCCACAGCTCCACGATCTCCGGCACGGCGAAGAGCCCCACGGCCGCGGCAATGAGGCCGAGCCCCTCCCACAGGTTCACCAAGCCGAAGGTATAGCGCTCGATGTTCTCCTGGTAGTCCAGGCCGACGGTGGACAGCACCAGCCCCAGTCCGCCCGCCAACACCCCCTTGAGCTTGTTGTCGCCGCTCAGTGCCGCGAGAAAGCAGATCCCCAGGATCGCCAGGGAGAAGAACTCCGGCGACTTGAAGGACAGCACCAGCGGAGTGACGATGGGAATGGCGGCGGCCAGGGAGAACGCGCCGACGATGGCGCCCACCAGCGAGCTCATGAGCGCCGCGCCCAGGGCGCGGCCGGCCTCGCCCTTCTTGGCCATGGGATGCCCGTCGATGATGGTGGCGGTGGACACCACCTCCCCGGGCACGCCGAACAGGATCGAG